>JBCBLJ010000655.1:0-4903 GCA_038520195.1 Planctomycetota bacterium | reverse complement strand
GTTCTCTCCCCTCCATCCGCTCGCTTCCCCCACCTCTGCTCATTAGTGTTGATGAGTGAAGATTATTGTTCCCAGCCTCTCCACGCCCCTTTCCGACCACTTCTTCCCTTTCGTGTGTTTGGTGTGTTTCGTGGTCATCTACCCAGCTCACAAAATCCGGTGAACCAGTGTTTTGACGCGAACCATCGATCGGTCGCCTGTATCGGTTTGGTGATTCTCGCCGCATCTTCCAAAGCGTGCCCGTCAAAGCATGAGCCATGAAACCTTTCCGCTGGAACCTCGCCAAGCGGGAGCAACTCGGTCGCCTCCGTCGCGTCGATCGAAACAAGAGCTCCGTCGCCTATCCTCAGTTCGACCACGACCTGAGGCAATGCGCTGCGCGTGTGCTCGCCTTTGCGGGTGACTCAGACTTGGTGTTCGTCGGCCGATCACCAGAGAGCATTTTCGATTACCTGAGCGGCATTCTTCTCGAGACCACGTGGCAGGACCGTTTGCGACTGGCCAACATTTCGATTCGTTGCTGCACCTCCGCACGCATCGCCGACTCGTACCCCCGAGCGATTGCGGCCGCCCAAAAGCACTTCGGTGAGATTCAACTTCTGCCCCGCGATCTTGTTACCAGTCCTCGCCCGATTGCGCTCATCGATCTGGTTGCCTCCGGCTCGACGTTTCAACAGATCGCCCGTCTGCTATTCGCGTGGGCCCACGAAGACGGCATTGACCTTCGCGCAATGACCGAGAAGTTGCGGTTCGTCGGGATCACCTGGCGAACGAAGACAAGCCCCATGACGTATCGATGGCATCAACACGTCGATTGGCTCTCAGAATTTGGCAGCCGCAGTGTCAAGAACGTCTCGGTCCCCGGGCGATTCTGGGATTACGTCGGGAACCGACAAGAGAAGGTCAGTTGGTCGAACCCGCCGGCGCGTTGGTCGGATCCGAACATCATGCGGCCACCGCGCCAACACAGCCATCAAGTCGCTTTGGAGTTCGCGACGAAAGTCTTTGACAACGCAGTCACGTCGGAGGAAAGATGCTCGTTCGCCGATGTGTTGCGAAAACAGCCACAAATGAAGGAGTCTTGGTTTCGTGACGTCGTCCGGATGATTCGACGACGATAGCCCGCAGGTCATGGGTATCTGGTACGTCGAACGCAAAAAACACGTCGAGGCAAATCAATGACTGATTCTCCACCGGACCCGTTCAAGCGCGGGAGTACGTCCGACAAACTCATGCAACATGTCGTGGCTTGTGTCCTCATCTTGGTCGCGTTTGGGGTGGGTTGGATCGTTGGGCGAAGCGGTGAGAGTCACGTCCAGGCTAGCGAATCTCAGGCTGCACTCTCCGCGAGGATCGAGCGCTTGCAGGATCCCGTCGAGCTCGAGCTGATTCGGGGACTTCAGGCCGGCGACGACGCTGCCGATTCTTCGCAGCTAATGATGTTGATTGATAAAGTCTTTCGGCCCGGCGACGATGACTTTGCGGAGCTTTACGAATACCTTTCGAAGGCAAGGCCTTCGTTTACGGATTCGGTCTCGGAGTTCCCGCGGGATCCCTCCGGCTGCGAAATCCTCTATTTCGACTTGATGTCGATCGAGAACGAGGGAGCCAAGAGTTACTACGTGGTCGTTGATGGAACAAACATTATCGCGGTCATTGTCGGCGAGTACTGGACGGTTTAGATCACAAGCGGGCAAGTGAAGATGAAAGTGGACGTTGAGGCTCTTCGAAAGGCTCTTCACGCCGAAGTCGAACCAATGGAGGATTCGGGAGGCAAGGATGGTCCGCAGATCTTTCGCTTCAGGGACTCCGTTCTGAAATTCGAGCTTTGGGTGCATCTTTCTCAAGGCTCGGTTTTCCTCGCAGCGGACCCATCCGAACCGATCCAGGCGTGTCCGTTGCTGGAGTACGGATTCGTGTGCTCGGAGATCGAAGTCGGTATGAACGCCTACGGCGACTCGGCCGGTGACGCGATTCGTTTTTTTCAGCATCGGCGAAGCGAAGGCGGTATACGGCTGACGATGACGCCGCGCGGCAATGATCGTTGGTACTTGTGGGCTGCTGCATGTGACCCAAGCCTGGAGTCACCAGAGCAAATGAGGCCTGTAACGGGCCCTGCAACCGACGAATGCTCGAACCCACCGTCGCAGAATCGCCAGACGTGGGGGCACCTCTAAGGACCCCTCGGGACGGCCCTTTCTTCGGGCCGCATGGCCCGATGCGGTTTCGGCTAAACTGCGGCGTTCGCCGGACGGTGTCGTTGTCGCCTTCGACAGCTGATACCCGCATTATTGAGGTTTGTCATGGGTCGATTTGTTGGCTTCGCGCGGTGCGCCCGCGCCTCATTGTTTTCAGTCCTCCTGGGGCTGTTGTTGCTTGCTGGCTGTTCCAAGGAGGACTTGGAGAAGGCGGCCAACAGCGCCAAACAGGCCGCTTCGGATGTCGCCGCCAAAGGGTTGGCCGAGGGCGAAAAAATCGTCGCCAAAAGCAAGGAGGTCACCGACACGCTCGTCGAGAAGGCGGAAGAGGTTTTGCCGGCAGCCGGAAAAATCAAACTTGCGACCGAGCCGACGCCGATTGAAACCGACCGCGGCATCATCGTGATGTACTCCGTCGGCGATGGCCGCAAAAACTCGATGCAGATCACCAGCTACGAACCGAAAGCGGCGTCGATCGATTCGACGGCGGTCTTTATTCACGCGACGACCGACATTGAAACGGTCGCCCTATTAGGTGGAAAAACCATTCCGTGCAATGTCTTCGTCGAATCGGCCGGCGTCGTCTCACGCAACGTCTTTGGCAAACCGGTTGAGATCACGTTCGGAATGATCAATGTGGAGGAAAACACCATCAGCGCGACCATGCCGGCGTGCATGTTGTTGGGCTCAAACAACAAACCACTGTCCCTCGCCGGTGGAGAAATCGTCGCCGTGATCACGGAGCAAGAATCATGAATCAACGATCGCGACAACACTCGACCTTCATCGCAGCCGTGATTCTGCTGGTTGTCTCACCCTCGTCCCAAGCCAATCCGACCAACGAGAACCCGCTCAAAGGAATGGCCGTCCACGGCACCGTCCCGGGAGCAAAGGAACGTGTCGCAGCGCTGTATGGCCGTTTCTATGAATTCGAAAAGGCTTGCGTCACCAATCAGGCAACCATGAAACGCGGCGGCAAGGTTTCGCATCGCGTGCTCTCCAAAAACTACTCCAACATCTACCTCGCGAAATGGTATGCCCGCGAACTGACGCTGATGGGTGAGCCGGCGGGGTTGGACCTCGAGAGGCGATACGAGATGCTTCGCAGGGAGTATCGGGATTTCTTGCCCGCGGTCGCGGCGATGCGCGCACCGGAGATCCAAAAACTCAACAAGGATATTCCGAGGAGGAACAAAACGGTCGAGCGTGCTCGCGAACTGGCGGGCAAAGGCGAGCTCGCGCGAGCGGAAGACGAACTCCGAAGGCTCTACCTTAAGTACCTCGAGAGTATGTTTTATCTCGACGACCTGACGGCCAAGAAATACGGAAATCCCATCGGAGTTCCTCTCACCGAGCTGCAAAGCAGACTCAATAAACAACGCCAAGAAAAGTTCCGAACGGATGCGGAGGCGAAGACAGCGGCTCACGCCGAGGCATTTCAGCGACTCCAGCAGGAAGCGACGCGAGTCGTCGCTGAATTGGGCGCCGCACAATCCGCAGCACTTGCCGACGGCCAAACGGGTGACGCCGCCGATGCGATTGCCTATCTCGGTAGCCTTTGGGGAAACGCTTCGGCCGCGGTCACTCGCAGCGTCGGCACGGCGTGGGCTTACAGCCGATCGGACACCGAAGGAGTTGCGATCGCTTTCCGAGATGACGTCGCTAAGATCGAGGCGGTCGCGGTCGAATCGATCAACCAAGTGCTGCTGTCACTCTCGTCGCGTTCCGAAGATGAACTACGCACGATCTATCCGCGTGTGCTCGAGGAGTTGTCGGTTCTACAACGACGTTACAAAGGACGGCTCGCAGAAAAGTTCGCGCCGGCCCTTGAGCAGCTCCAGATGAAGCATGCTTCTTTCGGCCAAGACGTGCGTCGCTACACCGCCGCCACCATCGAACCGACGCGGTGGATGAATCGATTCGCCAGTCGCCAAGCAAAGTTGATGGATGCGGAGTTTCCGACGGCAGAAGTCGCGTTGAGCACCGAGCACGAATGTGACCTGGAGGCTCGTCCCGAGATTTATCGGATGCAAACGCGAAAGCGAATTGTGACGCCCGGAGGACAAGGCGACCAACTCAGCTGGATCGCGGCCGACTCCAAAGCTCTGATCGGCACCAAAGTACGCGAAGGCGCGACGTTCCGTTTGCGGGGGACTAACGTTGCCGTCGGACGACAGACCAACCGCCATTACACCAATCTGGTCGTCGACTTTCCCCTCGACGCCGCAATCGGTGCAATGAACGAGGCGCTTTTAATCGATGACACACACGGCCCGCTCAATTTCTCCTCGGCGGATGCATTGTCTTCCGCCAAAATGGGCGATTTCCAGGGCATCGGCGGAAAGATCAAACGGCTGACGCCCGAGGCATCGGTGACCCGCATCGCAACGCTTCCGGACGTCGCCCACCCGCTGATTCCACTCAACGGCTTGCCTGTCATCAACTACCAGATGCAACCGATCCAACAATTGATGTGGCGATTGGATGTCGAACCAATTTGGGTGTCGCATCGATTATTCAACCTGCGAAAACCGGAATGAGGCGATCGGGCCGCGGCCGGACCACTCCGTGGCCGGGACCGGACTGTGGAGGTCCACGCGACCGGTGCATTCCGACGCCGGGTGGGGTGGAATGCTGGCAAACGGGGTCGCATTGAAGTAGACCCGAACAGGTCAAATCGGTATTTTTCCTGTGAACATGCGGTG
>JBCBLJ010000464.1:0-6669 GCA_038520195.1 Planctomycetota bacterium | reverse complement strand
GTGAAGGTGACGGCGAGTACGGCTTTGAGCAAACCCTCGATGCCACCCTCCAAGCCGACCGCGACTATCGGTTGACGGTCGAAGTCGGAAACATTGCATCAGGGTTCGCGACGAATGGATCGTTCTTCAACCTCGACGAATTCCCCGGCTATCGGATTGATCTAATGGCAGGCGGAGAAGTCATCGCGACGGATCAAGATTCGTTGACGATCGGTGAAGGCGAGTTCGCGCTCTCGACCATCGACTTTCGCGCCTCCGCGGATCATGCCTTGCTCGGACAATCGCTTGGCATTCGCGTCGTCAACTTAAATGAAATCCCCGCGGGATTCTCTCAAGCCACCTCGCCGGACTTGGAAGTCGACTTCGATGACATACGATTGAGCGTCACGAGTATCCCGGAGCCCAGTGGCTCCGCCGTTCTACTCGCGGCATCGTTGCTGCTTGTGGCCCGTCGACGGAGACCTACAATCCGTTGAAATTTTCGGACTCCTCGCGTGGGCACCCACGGGTAACCGCTCTTTCAAACGCCACGACAATCGATTCCCCGGTGTTGTTCCCCAGTGGTTGGCTAACACGGGTCGAATCGAGCGATACCGATCAGGGACGCGTGGCGATGCGTTGTCTCGGACGAAGCACGAAGACCTTCGGGTCATCGACGATGAACGAGGTGCTCCAACGACGTCCGTCATCGGCGCTGCACACGTTGTAGAAAAACGTTCGAAATCGCTCAGCGCGGTAACTGTATGGGAACTGGCTCGTGATGTAATCGTCCTCCGTCAGATCATCGACGCCCGGCGAAGCGTAGTAGTGAACCATCCCGTCCGGAGTGACGCTCATCCCAAGCGTCCACCAACCGGTGGTGGTGATCTGCGGCCCTTTGAAGTCGCCGCCACGGCTGTTGCCGCGGATTCGAAGGTAGGCGTAATCGTGCGGCTTGCCCGTTTGCGTCTTGCTCTCGAATTCGACGAACATGCCCGGCCAGTACACCTCGTTGCCCATCTCCTGTTTGGTCCGCTTGAAGATGCCCACGCCGACCTCTTTATCGACCATCGCCGTGGTCTCGAGCGCGAGACGAAATCCAAAGTGTGGTCCGCTTCGTTTCTCCCAAGATGCCACCGGAGGGAAAAAGACCCGCGTCGTGACGCTGGGCACTTCGCCGATATCGATCCGCCTTTTGAGACGATATTGGACGTTGGCGACAAAATCGTCCTGATGCATTTTGCCGCTCGGGGCGCCGGGGATCCCGGTGAACTTGCTCCGCAACAACAACGCCCCGGTACTGCCGGGGATGCCGTTTTCTGGCGTCGGAACGCGTTTCACCACGTCCGGATGACCTCGTTTGATGCCTTCGTACCAACGGCCATTGGTGCTTCGGCCCATGGGGCCCCGCTGATTCTCGTCAATGTCTTCGGTACTCTTGGGATCGCGTGGGACGTAGCCCCAGGAAGGATCTTCGAAGTCGTCGGCCACGCCCACGATTTCGCTTCCGGTTCCCGGCACGACCGGCCGCTTCTGAGCCTGTGCCTCCAACGAAGTCCATGCGACGCTCGCCAAGGCCAAACAGGCAGAGATGTATTTCAGTTCCAATCCGAAACGGCTGAACAATTTCATCGCGATCCACTTTCGAAGCAGCGGTTGATCAATGCTCGTGCGGTCTCAAACGCTGACGGCAGAGCAAGAAACTTAGCTATCGAGAGGATCGGCACCGAATGGCGGAAGCTGTAACGATTCTTCCGTTTTTGCGGTGATGGTCCGGCCACTCACATTCTCGGCAGCCGCAGGAAGAACTTGCAGCCGCCTTCCTGACCCGACTCGAGCCAGATTCTTCCACCGTGTCGTTCGACGATTCGCTTGCAAAGCGTCAAACCGACGCCCAACCCGGGGACCTCTTTCATGGTGCGGAGTCGCCGGAAAATGGTGAAGACATCTCGCAAATGACGAATTTCGACTCCGATGCCGTTGTCGCTAAACGTGATGACGTGATGATGGGGTGAGTCCTCCAGTCCGATCCGAATGATTGGGTGCGTGGCTTCGGAGTATTTCAGCGAGTTGTCGAGAAGATGCCAAAACACCATTCGAAGCTGAGCCGCGTCGCCGACGACTGATGGAAGCGGTACTCGTTCCAGGTGGACCCCAGCAGCGGAGATCGGATCGCTAAACTCCTCGAGAACGGAGTCAATCACCTCCTCGAGAGCACACTCCGCGAACGTCACGCTTCGAGTGTTGACCTGTGAGAAGGCCAGAAGCCCTTGCAGCATGTCGGCGAGTCGCTGCGTCCGCGCGGATGCTTGATCGAGTGCCAGGGCCAGTTCCGGGCTTGTCTCGTCTTTGGACACGTCGGTCGGATCACTCCCCTTTGCGGCGATGTCCCGCACCCGTTGGACGGCCTGATCAATGTGTCGCAGCGGTGCTTGCAAGTCGTGCGAAACGGCGTATACAAAATCCTGCAGGTCCGTGGTCACCTGCTCGAGTGTCTCCAGTCGTCCGCGATGCCCACCGTCGAGTTTCGAACTTACGTCGGACGTCAAAAGCATCCCGGTCAGACCGCTTGGGGAACCCTCCTCGGGACAGCGCGTCGCGTTTTGAAATTCGTAACGTTCGAAACGACCTTCAGCCGCTTTCAAGCGGACGCGGACGCGATCGGTTCGCGTCCGAGCCAAATCTGCGAGCTGGCCGAGATCATCCGGATGCGCGAGACTCGTCAGCGTTGAAAACGACGCCGTCGCCGCCTCGGGGTCCAATCCGAGCATGCCAAACATGCTCGGTGACCAAACCATCTCGTCCTCGTCAGTATCTGGCCAATCCCAGAATCCGAGCGTCCCGTAGGAAATCGCTCCTCGCTCATGCGTTTCCGGTGTCGTCGCCATCACATTGAGCACGACGCCCGATATCGCGCCGCCCGTTCGACAGGGCACGACTTTCACCATCACCGACTGGCCAAAGTCGTCGGTTCGAAACGCCGAGTAGACCTTGCCCGCTTTCAAGGTCTCCGAGAGTATCGCTTCCAGCTCCGGGAGCCCCAAACGATTGGTGAAATCCGACAGCTTCCGGCCAACATCGTATTCGACAAGATTGAAATAACGCGTGACAGCCTTCGTAAACTTCCGAATTCGAAGGTCAGGACCCAGAAAAACCGTGCCGACCTCCGATGTCGCCATCAACGTTTCCAGATCGACCGTGATCTCTTCCAGCTCTTCAATCTTGCGTTGGTGCTCGATGTTGACCGAGTGCAGTTCCTCGTTAACGCTGTGCAGCTCTTCGTTGGTACTCTGCAGTTCTTCGTTCGAGGCGATCATCTCTTCGTTGGTCGCCTGAAGCTCTTCGTTGCTGGTCTCCAGCTCTTCGATCGAAGCACTCAAACTCTCCTTCGTAAAACTCAACTCGGACTCGAGCAACTCATACGAGTCGGGGTCCGTTGGGGTCACACGTACCGCTGGGGCTGGTTCCCGATCAACAGGAATGAACTGAAGAATCCAACCAAGATTGGATGCCATCTGCAAAGCCATCACGCCGACATCGAAATGCGTCTCGGAGTCGGCGTAAAGGCGCAACCCCTCGACCGTAAAGTTTGTACCGGGACTCTTCTGTGCACGAATCAGTGCGGCGGCGATCGTCGTCCGCGCCGGCGGTTCGAGAAAGTCAACAATCTTCCCCGTGAACCGCCCCGGGCCCCACTTCAGGATTTTGGAAGTATCGCCGAAGGCATGGAGCACACCCTGGTTGTGATCCAGCAAGAGGCCGCAGGGAATCTTCGTTTGGATGACGGCTTCATAGACATCCATCAACGTACGGACCGATACGGCTGCCGGTTGGTCTCCATTCAATGCGCTGATCGCCGGACGGATCGGACGTACGGTGGCCTCGCGGGCGTAATTCACACGCGTCACAAGGTCACGGCGATCACGCGATTTTCGAAAAATCCGCCACGTGCCATTCACCACCGAGAACTCACTCCGCATTTCGCCGAGACTCTCACTCGCACCGAGGAACAGCACGCCATCGGGCACCAAGGAAAAGTGCAACGAAGCCAGGGACGTGGTTTGCGCCGCTCCCTGAAAATAGATCAAGACGTTCCGGCAGGAGACGAGGTGGATGTTAGTGAACGGCGGGTCTTGAATCAGATTGTGGCCGGCAAAAATCAAGTTCTGGCGAAGCGCACTGACGACACGAAAGCGGCCCGTGTCAAGCTGTTCGAAATACTTTTGCTGACGTTCGATCGAAACGAATTCCAACGCATCGGCGTCAAAGATACCGGTTGCGGCTTGCTCCAAAATCCTCTGGTGGACATCAGTGGCAAAGACCTTGAGCACCGGCTTGCGACCGAGTCGATGGAGGATATCGAGAGCGATCATTGCGATCGAATACGCTTCTTCACCCGAGGCGCATCCGGCCACCCAAATGCGATAGGTTTCGCCGGGTGGGAGCCGTGCAATGTCGATCTCGAGTTGTTCTTCGAGTACGTCGAACGCCTTGGCATCGCGAAAGAACTTGGTGACGCCGATCAGCAAATCATGAAACAGTTCGTCGAGTTCCTGCTCGTCTTTGCTGAGGTGCTCGGCGTACGCGAAAACGTTTTCGAATCGGCCCAATATCTGGCGACGCTCAATGCGCCGCGCGATCGTCGCAGGTTTATAGTCATCGAAATGAAGGTCGTAGCGGTTCTCCAAGAGCGAAAAGATCAATCGAACTCCCGTCAGATCGACTTCTTGCGGCGCCCCCGGCGTCTGCCTCGGCACGGCATTCATATTCCGGAGCAACGCGGCTGGCATCTCGGCGGGTGTAAGAATGGCGTCGACGCATCCCGTTCGCTCCGCCGCGATCGGCATCCCGTCGAATTGAGCCGTGAGCGTCGATTCGGCCATCGTCCACCCGCCGACTCGGTGAATCGCTTCAAGTCCCTCGGCGCCATCGCTCCCGCTTCCCGACAACACGATCCCTGAGATCGGTACGCCTTCGTTCGCCGCCAATGATTTAAAGAAAGTGTCAATCGGTTTGTGCAGCGAAGTCTGGAAATCGGTGACCTCGACTTGATGACCGACGCAGCGAATCTCTTTCCCGGGAGGAATCAAGTAAACGCTGTTGGCGTCCAGTGTTGCGCCTTGCTCCACGACCTTCACCGGCATGGGAGTATGCCGCGAAAGGATCTCCGGCATCAGGCTCTTGAAATCGGGCGACAAGTGTTGAATGACAATGAATGCCATGCCCGTGTCACTGGGCATCTTGCCGAACAGATTCTCAATACTCTGCAGACCGCCAGCGGAGGCGCCGATGCCGACAAGCGGAACGATCACTTCGTCGCCGCGGTCGACGGAACGTTGATTCATATTGATGATGTGCCCGCATTACCGGTGATTGGGAGCACCGGTACACCATTGAATGAGCGGTTCCATCTGTCATGACGGTGTCACCAAAGTCCTTTCGGCGCGTTGAGTGTACCACACCGGAGGCAAGAATCCGACGCCCGACTTCGATGTAGCGACCGCTACCGAGCGAATTAGGCAGTCCGCATTGAAACCGTGCGACAAATGTCTCGCACCGAATCTTCGTCTGCGAGATGAAAGGTCTGGATATTGACCGCGATCAGCGGCCCGGCGATAGCGCTATAATCATTGACGTCGAAGGTATTGATGATGGCGGCCACCGCCTTCCCGCGTCGCGCGATCCCGATCAACGCCGAGATCGACTCCGGCGTCGCGGTCTGCACGATGGCGACGACCGTTGTTTCGCTACTAATGCTCGACTCCGTCTCGCTCAACAGTACGGGGAGCGTCATTCCGTCGGTGCGTTCCAGACGTGAAAGCGTGCGACGTAGCTCTTGAAGGTGCAACGTTCCGCGGTCCGCCTCCATCACGACCGGACGAAGCCGGTCATTTGCATCAAGCATGTTTGCGGACTGTTTCGCTTGATCACGGACTCGGTGATCACCGACCCATCCATCCGTGCGGACTCGGTCAGCAGCATCGCGACCATTGCTGACCAGTCCAAAGGGTTGTGACTGATCATGAAGTAGACTCGCGATCGAAGCGGCCGCCGTCATCGCGAGATCGGTTCGTACGGGTTCGTGATGCAACGGATTCGATTCGGCATGCAGATCTAAGACAAGTGTCGCCCCAGCGATCGACGTTGGTTCATAGACTTTGCTGTGCAGAACCCCAGTACGCGCGGTCGCCGACCAGTGAATTCGTCGCATCGGATCACCGGGTTGCCAACGACGTATCCCGCGGAGCCGCGTCGGGTCTTCCATGATGTTGTCGAGCATCCGGATCTCACCCATCGGCCGTCGCGAGCTGATGTCATAATCGGACAGTTCGACGGTTTCGGGCAACACCGTGATGTACTGCGGATTCGCGCCGACACGATAGCGGCGATAAAGCCCCATGAAGTCGCCAGTCTCCAGCACCGTCGGCCCGATTTGAAAATAGCCGCGTCGGTTGCAAGTCACGTTGTATTCGACGTCTTGCGACTCACCCGGCCAAAGCAACAACACCCGCAACCGCGAACCCTCGATCTCCAAGGTTGGAGGCTCGTACAGCAACGCCCAAGGTGGCACGAGGTCCTCGACTAAAACCCAAAATACCGGAATCCGGCTCGTGTTCGTCACCGTCAACCGAACCGGCATCGACTCGCCGATCGAAGCGGTGGCGACAGGGAGTTAAAGATCGGCGAGTC
>JBCBLJ010000114.1:0-14296 GCA_038520195.1 Planctomycetota bacterium | reverse complement strand
GCGGCTTGCCTGATTTATTGGGCGCGCCATTGTGGCGGAGGTCGACCGATGAAACTCAAACAGATCGACCTCAACGCCATGTATAGCGAACTGACGGACGACTCGCCCGGTTCGATGGGCGTGGCATGGTCGTTCATGATCGATCGAATTCCCTTCAGCGACATCCCACCCATCGAACCGGGCGAGTCGTCCGTCAGTTCGCTATACATGGCGTTGAGGTCGATCTGTTTGAGTTTCATCGGTCGACCTCCGCCACAATGGCGCGCCCAATAAATCAGGCAAGCCGCCCAGCACGCCATCGAGTGAATCTGTTTGACCGCGTTCGGCGCCCAAGGCGACACATTGACAATCGAGGGGCCGAGATCGATCTCTTCGGGCTGCCCAGGAACTGGCGGCGGCGCCTCACCCCAGATGACTTTTGAGCTAATCGGCGGGGTGACCCGGGTCAGTTGTCGATCAAGCGCGTTCAACGTGTTTGGGCCAACCTTTCCATCAACCGATTTTCCAGACTGCTTCTGCAATGCGCGAACGGCATGGTGAGTCTCGCTGCCGAAGATTCCGTCCGGTACACCGAGACGGGCCGTCGAGATCGGTAGCTGTTGACCGAGGGCGATCATCGCAAGCTGAAGTGTCTTCACAGGAGAACCACGATGTCCCTGCTTCACCAAGCCGCAACCGCTCGCAACTTCTTGAAATCGTGGATGGACGAACCACTCGGATCGAAACGACATGGCGAGGCCTCTGGCGGTTGGAAGTGATTTCGATTTCGAAATCAGCGAGGAAAACGGTCGGGCTTCAAGGAGGACGTGGAGAACATCGCTCCGACGCGTGACCAGAATCTCGCACGGACGTCACTCCCTTCGCGGCGTCTCTTGACACGTCGCGTACAGATAGATGAGCCTCCGCCAGCAAACCTGTCGGTTAAATCGCCGAAACTGATGAGCCCGCGGACTTGTCGTTGCCCGTAGCGTGCCGCGCATTAAGCGAGATTACCGAACGATTCGCCAGCAGCGGTGAATTCGGCGGTTGCGAAAGTCCTCGGGAACCGTTTGTTTCGAAATCTCGTGACACTCAGAGATTTCAAGTTCGGAGGCATCGAATTTGAGGTGCGAATTGCACAAATCGTGTCACCCGTTTCGAGGCATTCGAGCGCCGCCAACAGACACGGGAACCGGATGTTCGTCGCCCCGGTCTCTTTCAGCGGATCCACCGCAGCAGGACTCGCTCGAGTCGAGTTCACAATCCTGAAACTCGCGGAACTTGCTGGATATTCACAGGTGTCAGCGGGTATTCTCTCGTCGACCGCAGAATGATTTTTGGGAATCAGACTCGACCAAGTAGACTCTGCGAACCAGTGTTGGTAGGTCCTTCTGCGAGAAAGAGTTTGATGTGCGCCCGTCGGTCTATTGTGATGGCACTACTGCTGCTGAGCCTTTTCTCGGCTCAATCATCAGCTCAAACAGTCGACTGGGCGAGTGCCGGTAGCGGTCGCTTTGATGAGGCGGGAAATTGGGCCGGCGGTCAGCTTCCGACAGCGAGCGATGAAGCTCGAATTGGCGCAGCGGGGACTCCCTACGTCGTTTCGCTTGAAACTGATCAGTCAGTTTCCATGCTGACAGTGGATGCAGACGACGCGACCGTCCGCCACACGGACGGTGTTCTGACACTCCAGGACCAGCTCGCGATCCTTCGCGGACGTTACGAATTGGCGGGAGGCACGATTTCAGGAGGATCGCTAAACGGTGACGGCATTACGATTCAGTCCGGTGTTCTGAACGGGGTATCAGTCGAGAACGGACTTAGTCTTCAGAATGCGCCGCTATTGCTCAGCAACGGAACGTCCATCAATGGTGACATTTCGATCCTCGATTCGGTTCTCACGGCGAATCAGGACTTCGAGATTAGGGCCGGGGATCTGTTTGAAATTCTCGTTCAAGCCCCAAACACTCCGTCACCTTCGCTGGTCATTCAGGGCAATCATCTGTTGACGATCGCTGAGGGTGCAGAACTCAGCCTGCGTCAGATCGGCAACGAGAGATTTGCGAGACCAATGGTTACCGTTGAAGGTGATCTTGTGAACCGAGGGACCGTCTCCAGTTCGGATGCCGGATGGTTTCCAGGAATCACCGTTGATGGACAGTTCCACAATCACGGGTTGCTCGTCTCCCGTCGAGACCTCCGCGTGAGTGCTGGTGCAGCGATCAATCGTGGTGAGATGTTGGCGGATGGGGGCCTGCTTTCGGTATCGCAGGTCCATAACCTTGGAACGCTCCGAGCAATCAGTGGGGGAAATCTGGCGCTCCTCGGGCAATGGCGAAACGAGGGGACAATCGAAGTTGACAACCAGTCAACTCTCAACCTTCAGGGCAGTTTCCAGACATCGGACATCGGCACCATCGACCAAGCACCCGGCGGACAAGTTGTAATTCGGGCGATGGTGGACAATCAAGGCGCAACGCTTAGTGGAGGTGCTGGCTGGAGCATCCGCAATTCGAGCACGGTGTCTGGCGGAGTGATCAACGGCGACGGATTTGTCTTTCATGACCTCGTCACACTTAGTGATGTCGATTTGGTCGGCGAAGCAAGGGTCCTCGGAACGTTGCGTCTAGAGGACAGTTCGACTTTTGAAAAAGTTAGTGTTGCTGTCGGACTAAGCGTTGAAAGTCAGCACACGATTCGCTCCGGATCGCAAATTCACTTTGAAGATTCCACCTCGGTCTCCGGTGGCAGTTTCTTTTCGGAATCCAGTGAGCCGGTTGCGATCACATTTGAAGAAAACTCGATCATCAGCGGGCAAGGAAAACTTCGATTTGCCGCTGGAACGATCACCCTGAACGGAATCCTATCACCGAGCTCAACACAACCAGCGGCTGTGATAGGCCCCGCCATTCAATTGACGGGCGATGCGAACTACGTGATGGGCTCCGATGCGGAACTGATCATCGACTTAGTGGGATCCGACCACGACATGCTTGCGGCGCAGAACCTGACACTTGATGGATCTTTGCTCCTACGTATCGGCGACGACTTCACCGTTGCGGAAGGAAATTCGTTTACAATTGCCAGCTTTCAAAACGGAAGCGGACAGTTCATCGGACTTGACGAAAACGATATCGCAGCGACCGTTGATGGATTTGATCTGCGGATCCAGTACCAACGTTTCGGCGATCAGGGACGGGTTCGACTCTTTGCTGTCTCGGCTATTCCAGAACCCAGTGTGTTTGCTTTCTCGGTTTTCGCTTGTGCCGCATTGGTCATTCGGCGCAGAACGAGACGTTGAGGATCTATCCGTCAGTACCAGCCAACATGGCACCTTCTCGTTTTGGATGAAGGACCGTGTGCAACTTGTTGGCACCGAGCCTCGCTGTTGAGAGCGTGTCAATCCGGCCCGAATGTCGATCGACTTCTGTGCCGGTCGCTCAAAAGCGGATTCCGTGCAATCCAATCCAGAAACTCCCTATCTCTTTGCGACGATTGATCATTCCACCGAGTGTTCGGACTTGCTAGATCACTCCTGGCAGGTCTCACCTCACGATTCGCCAGCAGCGGTGAATTCGGCGGTTGCGAAAGTCCTCGGGAACCGTTTGTCTCGAAATCTCGTGACACTCAGAGACTTCAAGTTCGGAGGGATCGAATTTGAAGCGGCGGAAGTTGTTGGAGAAAAAGATCACTCCGCCTTTGCGAACCAGCGGCAATAGCTTTTGCAGCATCGGGACCGCGTCGGTTTGCACGTTCCAGTCGCTTTCGGTTTTTTTGCTTCGCGAATAGGTGGGTGGATCAAAAACAACCAGGTCGTATCGCTCACCGGCGGGATGGCTGTCAAGAAACTCGTTGACATCGCCGGCGATCAATTGATGTCCGTCCTGTCGGCGATCGTCCAGGAAACCGTTGAGGCGAAGATTGTCTTTCGTCCAGGAGGTATACGTTTTGGAGAGGTCGACGCTGGTTGTTTTCCGAGCGCCGCCATCGGTCGCGTAGACGGTGAACGAACCCGTGTAAGCGAACAAATTAAGAAACCACTTGTCTTTCGCGAGGTCACGGACCATGGAGCGCGTCACGCGATGATCGAGGAAAAGGCCCGTGTCGACATAGTCCTGCAAGTTGACCCAAAACTTCAGTCCGCCTTCGTTGACGACGATGCGATTGCCCGAGTCGTCGACTTTTTCATGTTGCGAATGCTCTCGTTGTCGGCCACGGCGCTTGAAATGAACGTGTTGCGGTGAAACGTCCAGTGCTTCGGCTGCCGTGCTGGCCATCAAGTCCAGCCAGTTCGCGTGCTGCGCGGGGTCGCGGTCGTGAGGGCGCTCATATTCGCTCAGGTGCAGGTGGTCCTCGTATCGATCGACGACCAGCGGTATCTCGGGGATGTCGCGTTCGTACAACCGAAAACAGGTGATTGCTCGCTTCGTCGGCCAGCGGCGCAAGTGTTTGGCACGCTTCTTGAGTCGTACCGCGAACAATTCGGCTTGCTCGCGAGCTTTGGCGCCGAGTTGTCCGAACGCGGCGTCACCGGAAGCATGAGTGTACGGCGTTGTTGACTCGTCTTTTGGCGCGTCGTCGGTGACGCGTTTAGGTCCATGAAACTGAAAGTAGGTGCATTCAATCCGGCCGTTGTAGAGCTTGCGTCGCCGATCGGCAGACCGCCCGACGGCGGACTCGAACCCAGGAAAGGCCGTCAAAAAATAATGCGACCAAGTCGGTAGGCCGCGTAAGACGTTGGGCAATGATCGGTAGAGCGCGTCGAGTTCCCGATCCTGACCCAATCGCATCCCATAAGGTGGATTGGTGATCAGGCATCCGAAGCGACGCTTGTTGCTCAGCTCACGTACATCGCCGGTTTGAAAGTGAATGTCGTTCGACACGCCCGCCCGCGACGCGTTGTCGCGCGCCGCCGCAAGCACGCGACCATCGACGTCGCTACCGAGTATCCGCTCCTCTAGTTTTTCGACCTGAGCCTCACGGGCCTGCGAGCGGAGATCCGCGGCGACATCACTGGCGAGGTTTGGCCAGTCTTCGAAAGCAAAATCACGGTCAATACCTGGCGCGATATTGCGACCGATCCGCGCCGCTTCAATCGGAATCGTTCCACTGCCGCAGAAGGGATCGATCAAGGGTCGGTCCGGCTTCCAAAAACTAAGCATCACCATTGCCGCCGCCAGGGTTTCTTTTAGCGGGGCGCGTGAGATGTCCGTGCGGTAGCCACGACGATGGAGGCTTCGCCCAGTTGTGTCGATCGTCAACGTCGCGAGGTCTTTCAACAGCGCAATGTCGATCTTGAACATCGCGCCCGATTCTGGCAGTTCCGTGGTTCCATGATCTCGCTGCATCGCATCAACGATCGCCCGTTTGACGCTGCGTTGGCAGGCCGGCACACTTGAAAGTTGTGATTTGATGCTGCGGCCGGTGACCGGAAAGCTCGCATCGATGGGCATCCAATCGCCCCAGTGGATCGCTTTCACGGTTTCGAACAGCGCGTCAAAGTCGGAGGCCTCGAATTCGGCGACCCGAATAAGAACTCGGTCCGCGCAACGAAGGTGCAGATTGGCCCGCGCCACCGTCTCGAAATCCCCGACAAAGTGAACGCGGCCAGACTCGCCGATGGAAGCTTCAATCCCGAGGGCTTCGAGTTCACGACGGACGATGGCTTCGAGCCCAAAGGCGCAAGCGGCGATCAAATCGAAAGAATCGGGCACGGCGAATCACAAGTACGTTGTCGGGCGACACGTGAGAATACCCGACAACCACATGGATTGTCGCCCCGCGATATCACACAGGCCTGACAGCACGGTTCGGACGGAGCGCACCGATGAGAACGGGAAACAACAACGCAAACATCATCGAGATCCCGGTGCGACTCAAAAAACCGTCATCGATGGGAGCCTGTGGCGGTGTCGCGGATGCCAAGGACCGCACTGCAACAATCTGGCGACGCTCGGTACGTATTGCCGCCGCACGATCTTCGAGTTGGTTGAGGATATCGGTGGCCCGTTCTAATTCGGATTCCAAGAACCGCAACTTCGTGGAAACCGCTCCCATGCGTTCAAATTGTTTCACGAGCGGATCGAGTTGCTTCCTCAGCACGCTTAGCCGTGTCTCCAACTTCACTCGTTCTTTTGCGGTCGTTGACACGGTGGGTCCTGTCGCTTCGTCGCCCTGGTTGGTTGATGATTCCGACTCGAGATTTTCAATCGCCTTCAAGACATCGACCTCTTTTTCGACGTCAGCAATCTCAAGTCGGAGTTGACGGTACCGTTCCCGTTGGATTTCTTGCAACTCGACCGCATCTGAAGCGTCTCCGGACATCTGATACAGTTCTCGGTACCTCTCTTCGAGTCGCTCGACTTCCTGTTTCCAATGGTCAATCTCGGGGACCAACAGCGACTGAATCTTGTTGACGCGGGCTTGGTCACCATCCGCTCGAACCCGGAGATAGCTCGAGACCACTGCGTTGCAAACGGCTGCAGCGGCTTTTCGATCCGTGTCGATGTAACTAACCATCATCCGTTGGCGGGACCCACCTGATTCGACTGACAGGTTCGCGCGCAGGTTTTGCTCTGCTTGTTGAGGGTCCGAAAAACTGGGCGCCGCCCGAAGCGACGGGTCGTGGATCACCGGATCGAGAACCAATGAATGAAAGATCATTGGCCTCTCGGTCTCGGCCAGATCAGTCAGCTTCGGCATCACATTTTTGTAAAGAATGAACTCCTGGTTCGCTTCGAGTAGATGTGTTGCCTTGTACCGCGGCGTGTGTGTCAGCGCGCAGACGACCAACGCGACTGCCGAAAAGAGCACGCCGGCGGCAAGGTAGGGCCACGCACGCCAAGACCAAAAACGAATCAGGTGTTGTCGGTCGGCCTCCGCACTTGCTGGTGGATCGTTCATTGAGTTTCCGCGGGGGAGATGTGGACTTGCTTTATCTCTCCCCCGAACCGGCCGGTCAAGGCTACCTCTCTGATCCCACGGCTTTCACTTCGGGTACACTTCCGGCGTTGACCCCAACGACTTCACGCATTTTCGGGCTCTCCATGACAGACGTCTCGCCGAAGACGAACGGCACCTGGATCATTGGAATTCTGGTCGTCGTGCTGCTCGTCCTCCATCAAGACAATTGGTTCTGGCACGACGACTCGCTTGTGTTCGGCTTCCTGCCAATCGGGCTTTTTTGGCACCTCTGCATCTCGGTCGCGGCCTGCCTGACGTGGTGGCTGGCGACGGTGATCGCTTGGCCCGCCGATGACGCTGCGGAGACCATCGACGGCGAGGCGAAATCGTGAATCAACCTGGATTGCCGCAGTTGATCATCATGCTGTTCTACCTCGGGATCCTGCTCGCGCTCGGATTGTTCTCCAGTCGCTTGTTCAAAGGTACCAAGGAAGATTATCAGGTCGCGAGCCATTCGATCGGCCCGTTCATGCTGTTGATGAGCCTGTTTGGAACGACGATGACGGCTTTCGCGCTCGTCGGAAGCAGTGGCGAAGCGTTCAAAGAAGGCATCGGCGTCTACGGGATGCTCGCCAGCAGTAGCGGCATCGTGCATTCGCTCTGTTTCTTTCTGATCGGCGTTCGCGTGTGGAAGCTTGCCCGCAAAAACGGCTACACGACTCAGATTGAGTTCTTCCGCGATCGCCTCGAGAGTGACTTTATCGGACTGCTCTTGTTTCCCTGTTTGGTCGGATTGATCATCCCTTACTTGCTGATTGGGGTAATCGGCAGCGGTGGCGTGGTGCAGTCGTTGACCGCGGGGCTGGCACCGGAAATGTTTCCAGTTCTGAACCCCGATGGGACGCCCAACCTCGCCGCGCACGGGGGCGTTCGACCGTGGCTTGGGTCGCTGGTCATTTGCGTCGTTGTCTTGATCTATGTGTTCTTCGGCGGCATGCGCGGGACCACCTGGGCCAACACTCTGCAGACGCTTGTCTTCATGGTGCTCGGTGTGGTGACCTTTTACGTCATCGCGACCAAGCTGGGCGGCAAAGCCGACCTGTTTTCGAACCTCCGCGCACTCGCGGAATCGATCCCTGAGGACAAGGCGACTCGGGCGCACATGAGCCAATCTAAGTTCTTTACTTACCTGCTGATCCCGCTCTCAGTGGGTATGTTCCCACACATCTTCCAGCACTGGATGACGGCCAAGAGCGCGAACTCTTTCAAGTTGCCGGTGATCTTTCACCCACTCTTCATCATGATCGTCTGGTTGCCCTGCGTCTTGGTCGGGACTTGGGCGACAGGGAGTTTGATTCCCGAAACGATGCAGTTGCCAGGACCGAATGCGGTGCTTCCCTTCCTTGTCACCAAATTGACCGGCGCGACATTCGCTGGCAAAGTCTTGGCGGGATTGTTGGCGGCGGGGATTCTCGCGGCGATCATGAGCAGTCTGGACAGTCAGTTCCTATGCATGGGCACGATCTTCACCAACGATATTCTCACGCACTATCGCGGCAAAGAAAACGTGACCGATGCGCAGCAAGTGCTCTACACGCGACTGTTCATCATTGCCATCGTTGCACTGACTTACATGCTCAGTCTCGGCAATGTGCGAAGTGTTTTCGCGATGGGCGTATGGTGCTTCAGCGGCTTTTCGGCATTGCTGCCGATCGTCGTCGCGGCGATCTATTGGCGAGGACTTTCCGCAGCCGGCGCGATCAGCGGCGTGTTTGCCGCGATCAGTTGCTGGGGCACCCTGTTCTACCAAGCCATCCGACAGGATTCACTCCGGACGTTCGTGTTGAAGCTACCGATCGGTGAAGAAGGGACGCCGATCATGCCGGTCGTCGTGATGCTACTCAGTTCCACGTTGACGATGATCGCCGTGTCACTCGTGACACCCAAACCAAGTGAGAAAACACTGGCGAAGTTCTTTTAGTCAATCGAGACTCATTTGTTGCGTTGTTTTTGGTTCGGACGCTTTGACTTCGCCGGGTTCTGATTGGCGAGGTTCTTCTCCGAGAGTGGAATCTCGCGGTCGAAGAGTTTTCCGTACCGCTGATAGTTGTTGTAGTCGACGGCCTGCTGTTTCCATCGCGCGAGTTCTTCGTCGTACCGCGCACGCATCTCATCGAGAATCTGCGCGGAATCACTTTCGCCTGCGAGGTTGCGCAGCTCCAGCGGATCAGTTTTGGTGTCAAACAGCTCTTCGACCGGTTGCATCGCTTCGTCGCCGTACCACCAGTACGTGTATTTGAATTGCGGTGTGAAACAGCTCAGGCTGTGCGTCGGAAGCGGCCCGTAGACGTTGATGAAGGACAATTGCTCGTGTCCGCCCTGGTATGGGTTCTTCAGAAGACCGAGCAAACTCCTGCCGTCCATGTTCGTGGGAATCGATAGACCGGCGAGTTCCAGCAGCGTTGGTGCAAAATCAATGTTTCCCGTCAGGCGATCGCAGCGAACTTGTTTGCCGTTGAGCGGGCTGCGCGGGTCGTAGATCATCAACGGCACGCGCGAAGACTCTTCCATCGGAAGGACTTTTGAACCGTAGCCGTGCGAACCGCAGATGTAGCCGTTGTCGCTGGTGTAGATGACGACGGTGTTGTCGGCGACGCCCTGAGCGTTCAGTTCATCGCGGATCATTCCGAGAGCAACATCGATGGCAAAGATTTGCTGATGGTACTTTGCCATTTCACCGTCGTAGTCGGTATCGTATTTCCAGTCGATGAATCGAGGGTACTGACGACCGGCTTTACTTTGCGGCGAGAAGTGCTCACCGAACTCGCGGCCAAAGTTGGCAGGTTTCGTGAAGGATTTGCCGGCGTAGACCTCGTCGAAGCGAGGATCCGGCGTCGCGGGTTTGTGCGGAGCCTTGAAGCTGATCGAGAGGCAGAACGGTTGATTCCGCTTGACCGATTCGCGAATCGCATCTTGGCCGAATGCGCCATAGGACAGCGTGGAGTGCGGGTACTTGTCGGCGTACTTGCGCATCGACTTGTTCTTGGCGGTGGCGTAGTTGGTTTGCCCGGGCCCGCCACCCCAGAGATCAAAATCGTCTTCGCATAGTCCTTTGCCGTCGACAACGATGCCGAATTTGCCCGCGAACGCGGTGAAGTAACCGGCGTCACGCAAAAGCACCGGATAGGAGTTCGACCATGTTTCGGCGCGCATGTCACCGTGCGTGAAGTTGCAGCCTGTTTTGTATTCATACATCCCGGTGAACACATTGGCGCGACTCGCCATGCAGATTGCGGTCGTGTTGTAATGGTTGTCAAAGACCACCCCGTCACGAGCCAGCTGATCCATGTTGGGCGTGCGAACATCCTTGTTGCCGTAAGATCCGAGTGAATACGTGCACTGATCGTCCGCGAAGAGGAACACGATGTTCGGTGGCTTGACGTCGGTTTGGGCGAGGCAGCGGGTTGTACCGGAGACCGCCAAGGACAGCATTGCCAAGAGTGCAAAAGCCGGCGTGAGATTCATGATGAGATGCCTTTTAATCAACGATCAGTTACTCTTTCGGGCGCTTACTCGGCTTCTTGTCGACGCGTTCGACTTTCCAGGTGGAGATCGTCCTATCGGCACCAGGCAAGGGGCGTTCGACGGCCCAATGCGTTGCGTTGAGTAGCATCCGCATGAACGCTTCCTCGGCAAAGTCGCCGGTGTGTCCGAACGACGTCCCAAACACCTTGCCTCCCCATTCATTCTCCCACGCCCAAGCGACCACGTCGGTTTCGTGTGGTTTGACTTCAACGGTCCCGAAGGCTCGCTCCAGCGTTCGGGCTGGGCCTTTTCCCGAGCCAGTCACAAGCGGAACACATCCATCCTCCAGTCGGGTCAGATAAAGCGTCCCCGGTGAGATCCAACTCCTTTTGGTAAGGTTCGTCAGGATCGGGTGTCCGAGTGATTCTTCAAGGACGCGGATCTCCGTTTCACTACGCTGATGAACGACGTAGGGAGTACCAAGGACCCTTCGGCCGAAATCATCGTTCCAGGCGAATCGTGCGTGTCCGGCCGGATACTTGAAGGAATGATTCGCGGTCCGCAGCCCGATGACCGGCTTTCCCGACTTGAAATAGTCTTCGATGGGTTGCCACTCCTCGTCCGGCAGATTGAGGAACCGCATGTAGAAGATGGCGAGATCGGCGTCGGCCAGTGCCTCGATGCCCGGCAGCACGTCTTTGGTTTTCTTTTCGGGATCGCCCCCGCCCATCACGAGAGTCGTGCGAAACCCGAATCGCTCCAACTCATTCGCAAGAAGGGGCATCGTCACATGCGGCGAGTAATGGTGCGTGCCGACGACGATGACCACGTGAGGCATTTGGTCTCGAGCGACCGCGACGCGCGGTTCAAGAGCAAGCAGAGCGACGGCAAGGACAGTGCCGACGAGTTTCGCGGGTCGGTTCACGGGGATTCCACGGATCGCGCAGGAGAGAAAGCGATTGTGTCAGAGACGTGAGCTTACTCTCTGAGTCAACGCCGTGCGCGACTCCGGTCCAACCACCCCTTTCTGAAAGTGGTTGCGGCGAGGGGCGGTCGCCTTAGAATGGCGCTTCGTCTTCGCCCGCTTCACTGAAGGCGGCGTTCGGATCGCTGACTCGCTCGCTCATCGCATCCGCGGGATTACCATTGCCCGTGATTTTGAAGGAAGTCGCTTCGACGTTGACGAAGAACTTCACCTCGCTGTTGGCATCTTTTTGCCAGCGGCGTCCGTTGAGCCGATAGGTGACTTCGACCTCATCGCCTTCGCTCATTTCGTCGACGGTGTCGCACAGATCTCGAGTGAACTCGACCGGTACGAAATTGGTGAAGCTACCTTTGTCTTGCTCGAGCACGACCAAGCGTTTGCGAAAGCCTTTCGTCCCGTAGGTCTTGGTTTCCTCGATCAGGTGGACAACGCCTGTAACGGAAGGATCGCTCATCGCTCGCTCTTTGGTCTATCGCTGACTCGGACGACGCAATTTCTCGTCGACCTTGAATTTGTGGCTCACAATTGTACCGAGTGTCTTCCATTCGCCCCAGTCCCGCAAGCGACCCTGGCGAGCCCGACTTGGCGGAGACATACTGGTCCCTCCCACCCGCACCACCACGCTGGAGAAACCCATGCTGCGCTCTCTGACCCTCGGCTTTCTTTGTCTTGCCGCCGTCGACTTGTCGGCTCAAAAACCGGTCAAAGCTCCGGCGGAGAGCGAAGACATGGTCCAAATGTTTAACGGCAAGGATCTCGATGGCTGGGACGGCGACCCTCGACTCTGGTCGGTCCGAGACGGCGTGATCCATGGCGAAACAACCAAGGACGTCCCGACCAAGGGCAACACCTTTTTGATCTATGAAGGCGGCGAGGTCGAGGACTTTGAGTTGCGACTATCCTTTCGTTGCTCGGCGTCAAACAACTCGGGGATTCAGTACCGATCGCAGCGTGTTGAAAAGGCGTCGAACAAATGGGTTGTCCGGGGCTATCAACATGAAATTCGGAACGAGGAAAACTTTCCGAATGTGCCTAGCTTCATCTACGACGAGAAAGGAACCCGCGGCCGCATTTGCATGGTCGGTCAGACGGGCCTTTGGAACGAAGACGGCAAATGGATCAAGGAAAAGCCGCTCATCGACCAAAAGGCCTTCATGGAACTGATGAAGGTCGATGACTGGAATGACGTGGTCATCATCGCCAAGGGCAACCACATTCAGCACTACCTTAACGGGCGGCTCGTACTGGACTTCACCGACAAGCATCCGACAAAAGCCTTTTCGAAAGGCATCATCGCGTTGCAATTGCACGGCGGTAAGCCGATGTTCACCGAGTTCAAGAATCTGCGAATGCAAAAACTGTAGTCGGAGCGGAGCGCGATGGCGGAGTCCCTCGCGCAGCGATGTACGAGTATCGTATCGATGCCCACCGAGTTTGCTTCAATCATGTGTCCACGACTTGTCAGTCTCGCGCTTGCTGTTTTTTTCGTCGTTCCCGCTGCGGCGCAATCGCTTGCAGAACCGAACGTTGAAACACTCCCGCAAGCGATCTTCAAGTATGTCGAGCGTGATGAGCCGGACTACGGGTGGACGATCGACGAGTCGATCGAAAACGAAAAGGGCTTGATCCATCAAGCGACGCTCGTTTCTCAGAAGTGGCATGACGTCACTTGGAAACACGACCTGTACATCTACGAGCCGAAAGTCATCCGTCACCCGACTAAGGTGTTGCTGTTCATCACCGGCGGATCGACCGGTCGCAAGCCGGATCGCAACAGCATGAACATCGGCCAAACCTTGGCGAACGTCGCGGGTGCCAGGGTCGCGGCACTGCACCAGGTTCCGAACCAACCGCTTTTCGACGGGCGCTACGAAGACGACGCGATCACCGAAACGTGGCTTCGCTACTTGGAGACCGGTGATGAGACGTGGCCCCTGCTGTTCCCGATGGTAAAGAGCGCTGTGAAGGCGATGGATGCCGTCCAGGAAATGGCGAGCGAGTACCGCAACGTGAAGGTGGATGGCTTCGTCATCACGGGTGCCTCCAAGCGTGGTTGGACGAGTTGGCTCACGCCGGTGGTCGACGACCGAATCATCGGCACCGCACCGATGGTGATCGACATGCTCAACATGCGCGAGCAGATCAAATACCAAAAGAGGACTTGGGGCGAGTTCAGCGATTCAATCGCCGACTACACGCGAAAGGGTTTGGTGAAGCTCGATGCCGAATCGCCACGCGAGCGTCAGCTTCGCCTGATGATGGATCCTTACACGTATCGGTCGCGGTTGACTTTGCCGAAGTTGATCGTCAACGGCGCCAACGATCCCTACTGGTGTACCGACGCGCTGAACAACTACTGGGACGGTCTGAAGGGCGACGACAACCACGTGCTTCAACTTCCAAACGCCGGTCATGGATTGGGCGACAAGGGTGAGCTTGCTTTGCGTTCGATCGCGGTGTTCTTCGATTGCCTCGCCAGCGGCCGGCCATTTCCGAAGCTCGATTGGTCCTGGGACGCCGAAGCGAGAACACTTGAAATGACGGCCGAACCGATGCCCAAGTCGGTGCAGCTTTGGACAGCGGTCTCGGACGATCCAGACTTTCGAAACGATCGTTTCAGCGCGAGCAAATTAGCGCCGACCAATGGTGCTTTTGAGGCCAAGATCGAGCCAGCGGACGGCAAGCACAAGGTGATCTTCGCCGAAGCGACTTACGAGCAATCCGGCATCCAGTACTCACAGACGACCCAAATCTGGCGAGTCAACTGAACGTTGTCTCGTTCGCCATGTGTCGGCGATCGCAAATCCGGGGGCTTACATTCGGAGGATTGCGCTAACCGCAGAGTCACTCGTCGCTTCAAATGCGACAACGAAACGGTCATCGATATAGGAGTTAGCCCGTTAG
>JBCBLJ010000474.1:0-6558 GCA_038520195.1 Planctomycetota bacterium | reverse complement strand
TAAAAACAATCACATCCAAACGCACTTGCATCGAACGCTTCGATGTGCCTTGAAGCGGTTGGCCGCCGTCGCGTCGGAGCACGGAGTGCAATTGGCGCTCGAACCATTCCACCCCGGCTGTGGTGATGAATGGTCTTTCGTGACGGACTTGCAAACCACGCTCAAGATTATCGAAGAAGTCGACAACCCGGCGCTCGGACTGGTGCTGGACACGTATCACATTGGAATGGACGACGACGCGCTGCGATGGCTTCCCGATGTCGCACCGCACATTCACCTGGTGCAGTTGGGCGACGGCCGACATTGTCCGCACGGCGAAATGAATCGATGCCTTTTGGGGGAAGGCTGTATCCCGATCGGCGAGATCACGGAGATGCTCAGCGAGTGTGGCTATCGTGGCGCTTGGGAAATCGAATTGATCGGCGAGGACGTCGAAACGATCGGCTACGAGCATCTCCTGGATCACACACGCGACTACCTCGAACACATGTGTGGCCGAGTCTGAACATCAGTCGCTTGAGGGCCTAAGCTACGCAGCCGGATCCATCGTCAAAACGGATGCACGCGGTTTCACGCCGCGCATGCGACTGTGATTGCAGGCGTGATGCTACAGAGAAGCCGACAACGCCTAAAAGGGACTTCCGCCGAACGGATCCTTGGCATCACCTTGGGGTGCCCCGAAAGGATCGTCGGCCATGCCGCCGGGAGCCCCAAAAGGATCGTTCGCACCGGCGCCGCCAGCATCGGGACCCACGCCGAAGGGGTCTTTGGCTTGAAAGGGGTCGTTGTTGGGCTTGGTGGTTTTTTCCATCGGCTTCGACGACGTGTCTTCAGCCTCCGAGTCATCGGATGGCCGCATGGATTCTTGCAAGGATGGTAGTTCACCTCCGATCGGGCGAAGACATTGCACCGTGCCCCGGGAGTTCACGAGGTAAAGCCGGTTCGTCGATCGATTCACAAGCAGTTTGAGTGGCATCAAGGAGCGATCCACCTCAAGTAGCTTCCCGGTTTTGACATCCAACGCGGCAAGTCCACCGCTAATGAGCCGCACAAAGACCTTGCCTTCGAAGCCGCCGACGACTTCATCGACATTGGCGGCCGGGGCGTTCCAAACGCTGAGTCCCGTTTTTTCGTCCAGTGCGAAGAGGTTTCCGTAGGCCGAGGGGATCATCATGACGCCGTCAACAAGCATTGGATCTTTGTAGAACGGTTCACCGTACGGTCGGCTCCAAAGGACCCGTCCACTTCGAGTCGCCCGGACTCCATAAACCTGTCCGGATTCGCTACCGAAGAAGAAGCGATCGCCCGACGCGCCGGCGATTCTTCCGTTCACGATCCCATCGGTTTGCAATCGAAACAGGACCGATGGTTCGCCGGAGGTCTCCATCACATAAACGAAGGAGCGATCCGTTCCCCAGGCAACTTTTGCCGAGCTGGGCGAACGAGTCGGCGGTTTGAGCGCCAAGCCTGCCACGATTTCCATGAACGGGACTTCCTCGGTGTCCGCCAGCCAGTAGCCTTCGATCCCATTGCGGATCGTGGGCAAAATCGAGTGGCCGCCGGCGTGAATGGTTCCGTAGAGCGGAATACTGAGGGTGCGGATGTTGCTGATCGGCTCACCATTGGTCACATCAATGGTGATGAGACTGCCGCCGTTGGTAATGGACAGATACTTGTCATCGACACCCAGCTTTCCGAAAGGCAAACGTGCGTCGCCGACTTGCGTCATCCAAATGGGCGTTCCCGTTTCGGCGTCTCGGCACTCGATCGTTCCGTTTCGAGCTGCGGTGTAGAGGCAGACCCGGGGAACGGATCTCGAGGTCACTTTGGGGTCGCCGCCGCGACGCTTCAGCCGGCGGACTTCGCGCCGAGCCAGTCGTTCCGCCTCTTCCTTTCCAATCGGTGCACCCGTCGCGCCGGGGGTATTCACATCGAGTCGAAACAGAACCGGTGCCGATTTGCCTTCGACCGATTCACCCAGGATCTCCACGTACTCCTTCTGATCGACGCCGTGCAGAAATATCTCCTGATGAACGATCGAGGCAGCCCCGCCCGGCACCCGAAGCTGGCGCTGCCAAGCCTCCTCCAGTCCCATGCGGGCGGCGGTGTTGGGTGACATCAGTTCGTCGGCTCGCGTGGTCGGCACCAACGACAGAGTCACAGAAAAGACGGCAACGAGCAGGTAGAGTCGTTTCATGAGAGTTCCGGCTGACTGTCCGAATGGATGGGTGACCAAGCACCCGAGGAGAGCGATTCTTCGGAGTGCAACAGCAAACTCCACGACCGCACCCTGAAGTTTAGTCGATGACTAGCCATCAGCCAAAGAATCACCGCGTTTTGCGAATCTTGACGTTTGGGAGGCCAGATGTTCATCCCAGATCGCCTTCGCCCACGCTCCGAAGCCCAGAGCGATGTTCCCCAGCGACTCGTTTGGGCGGTTTTGCGTCTTTCGCCGACGAGACGTGGGGCGTGCCGGACAGTTGGGTCTGGGGACCGTTACGCTTTGGAAAGCCGCAGGCAGGGAAAGTCGAGCCGGTCCTGTTCGATAAGAGCGGCCTTGAGTTTCTGGAAGAGTGGTGACGCCAGCTCTGATTGGCTGGGTCCGTTGAGGTAGGACCGGAGCCGGCCTCGCTCCAGAATCGAAATCCGATAAACAGATTCGCTTAGCGCCATCCAGTTGAGCAGGTCTTCAACGACGCTGTGGGTGTCATATCCGCATTCGTCCGCGAGCCCCTCGACCGCCGTCCTCAGTGATCGGTGGGCGTCCTTCGCCGACGCATTCAAATAGCGTCCGAAGCGAGGTGCTTGGTTAGCGTAACGAGCGGCCATCAGCCGAACGAGCAAGCGAGACTTTCGTTTCCGCAGCGTTGCCGACGTAACGCCTGACGCGATTCGTTCATGGAGAGCTTCGTCGTGCGGCAACTCGAGCCGTGCATACAAAAGCGTTCGTTCCTGGACATCGAATCGAGCCCGCTCCATCGCGAGTTCAATCTGCCCGAGTTGGTGCCGTCGCTCATCCTGATCGTCGACAAAACAATCGTTGCCGGCGCGGGTACCGTCTCGGCGGGTGGAAGGCTCCAGCGATTCCAAGCATTGATCGATCGAAAGCCATCGTTTGTCGGCGCGAAGCGTTTGGGCGATGTTGGCCATCCGCGCTTCGCTGAATCGACAGGGGTGACGACGAAGGAACTCAATCACGACTCGGTCGCTCTCCTCGACCGAAAGCGAGTGCCCCGCGTGCATGGAGGCCTGGTGTACTTCCCACATCAACTGCGGGACCAGGCGACCGGCGGAAAGGGGCAAGCCGAGTTCTTCGGCGTAACGCTTGCCGCGAAGATTTTTGACGGACTCGCGGAGTGTCTTTTCGAGATACGTCACGAACTTCGTTTTTCGCGTGACATCAAAAAGCAAAATCGCGCGTGCTAATACACGTTCTAAACTCTCCGGCTCCACGCCGCTGGTCGCCGCGATGGAATGAACCAACGGAAGAAAGTCCAAGTAGATTTTCCAGAACGCCTCCTGAGCGTTTTGGGACACATCTCCATATGCGCGACGTTCGGGGGCGGTTAGTCGCGCAACACGAGATTCGAGAAGCGTGTCGATCTCGGCCAGATAGTGAAAGCGACCGGATCGTGTTTGTCCGTCTTCGCTACGCGAAGGACCCGTCGCATGCCGCAGATCGATCGCAAAGCTGTTGGCAATCGCATGTTTGAAGATGTCGACGCGCATGAGTTGTTCATGCAGCGCGTCAGCCGGACCAGGCACCGGGAGATTCATTTCGGACTCCGAATCAACAGGCGAGAAGAGTAGACCTGCCCGCTTCAGCCTAACGGATCCTTTTGTTGGGACCAAATCACGGTCGAGCGAAGCCGGCCGCGATGAAGAATCGTTTCGATTTCCTGTCCCACCTCCACGTGATCCGTTGAGGTGATCGCCGCGCCGTCTTCGTCACGCGTCACGCTGTATCCGCGCCCCAGGGTATGCAACGGTGACAGAGCGCTGAGTTTGGCGGCGGCGGCGGCAACGCCAGTCTTTGCTTGATCCAAGCGTCGAACGATCGCCGCTTTGGCTCGCAGTTCATGATCATCCACCAGTCGCGAACGTAAACGGATCATTTCAAGAGGGCGCGCAAGTGCGGGCCGACTGCGAAGTGATTCCAGCGTTTGGCGGCGGCGGTCGATCTCACTTCGCATCGCGCGACGCAACCGTCTGTCGAGATCATCGACGCGATCCACCGCTGCATCCTGATCCGGAAAGACTTTACTGGCGGCATCGGTCGGCGTCAGAGCGCGGAGATCGGCGGCGAAGTCGGACAGTGTGACATCGACTTCGTGCCCCACTGCCGAGACGATCGGCAATGGGCAGTCGGCGATCGCGCGAACCACACGCTCCTCATTAAAACACCAAAGGTCTTCGAGGCTGCCTCCGCCCCGCGCGAGCACCACACAATCCAGGGCTGGACGGATCATTGCAGCGGCCTGCAACCCGAGCGCGATGGTCTCCGCGGCACCTTCGCCTTGCACCTGCGCCGGAATCACAAAGATCTCCCCAAGCGACATGCGGTTTTCGGCGGCAACAAGAAAGTCGTGGATCGCGGCCCCGCTCGGGCTGGTCACGACTGCGATCCGGCGCGGATGACGCGGCAACGCTCGCTTTCGTTCAGCGTCGAACAACCCTTCGGCACCGAGCTTCTGCTTCAAGCGTTCCAGCGCCTGTTGAAGCGTGCCCTGTCCCTGGGGGCGTGCCTTGCGGACATTCAGTTGGTAGGTGCCCCGCACCGCGTAGACTTCTAAACTACCGTAGCACAACAATGCTTGGCCATTTGAAATGTCGAAAGGCACGGCATACGAGTTGCCACGCCAGAGCACGGCGCGGATCTGGGACTCATCGTCCTTGAGCGTGAAGTAAACGTGGCCGCTTCGCGGCTTCGCCACATCGCTGACCTCGCCGAAGACCCAGATCGGTGGGAACGTTTCTTCGACAATGGCTTTAAGATGTTCGTTCAGATCGCTGACGGAGATGGCTTGCGGCGGGGGCCGTTGGCCGGCGGGTTCCCCGTCACCGACAGTCTGGCGATTCATCGATTTAATCCTTCTATTCAACGGGATCGAGCCGGCGACATGCTGGCGGAGAGACGTCCACGTTCGTCATTCCTCTGACACGTCCCATTGTTCGCAGCAAAGGAAAATCCCATGAAACGGAATCGTGTTCGAAACCTCGCCCGCGTCGCAACCATTTTTGCTCTGATCGCACTCGCAACCGTCTCAACGGTAGCGTGGGCGGGCAGGCCCGTCTATGTGGGCGAGCCGACCTCAAGGACCATCGCGATCTCATCGATCCGGCACGACGACTGGAACACGTTGCTGCAAAAGTACGTCGACAAAGATGGTCTCGTCGACTACGCCGGGTGGAAAGCGAATGCCGCCGACCGAGCGAAACTACAGCAGTACCTCAGTCACTTGTCAACCGCATCGCTGAAGACGAATTCGACATCGAATGAACAACTGGCATTCTGGATCAACGCCTACAACGCCGTGACAGTAGAGGGCATTTTGCGAGAGTATCCGACGTCAAGCATCCGAAATCACACGGCCAAAGTCGTCGGGTACAACATCTGGAAGGACCTGAAGCTGCACGTTGATGACCAATCGATCTCGTTGGACGCCATCGAGCACCAGGTGCTGCGAAAGATGTCCGAGCCGCGGATTCACTTTGCGATCGTATGTGCATCGATTGGTTGCCCGAGGTTGCTGAACGAAGCCTACACTCCGGCTCGGCTTGATGAACAACTCGACATCAACGCGAAGGATTTTTTCTCACGCCAACAGAACTTCCGCTTTGACGCCGGACAGAACCAGTTTCAATTGTCCGCGATACTCAACTGGTTCGGTCAGGACTTTGGGGCATCACGGGGCGATCAACTAAGGCGGATCGCGGCATGGTTGCCATCGGAAGCCGCAAAGAACGCGGCCGCAAGCGGCAACGTGAGCGTGGCGTTCTTGGCCTACAACTGGGACCTCAACCAGCAGAACTAAGGTCAATCGGGCGATCCCGCTCGGGAAGATTCCCAGCGGGAGATGCCCTTGCAAGCGGACGCGGCTCGTTGTGAGTCGCTACGCACGGATCATGGCGTGCAGTAGCAGCGAGCCGAAGATCGAGCCGACAAGCGTCCAAGTGTTGATGGCGAGCGACCAGCGTTGACCGAAACGTGAGAACGAGAGCACAACGATCAGCTGGATTCCCGTCAGGACCGCGGGGAGGAGCGGCTCGGACGGCAAATGAAGTTCGGTGAACGCGGCCGTGATGAAGGACGCGAAGAATCCTGGCAGTGCCGCGGCGACCAATGGGTTGGTGTCCCAGGGATGGTCATAACCGAACACCCACGCGTACGGAGCCAGGCCGCAACAAAGACAAGAGACCACCGAAACGCGGTCGCGGGGAGATCGCATCAGCCAGAAAGCGTAACCGTACCCGGCAACGCAGATAAGGATGGCCGGCACCGTCGAGAGAATCGGGATGGCGGCAAGAAGTGCGGCCGATAGCGCGGTCACGATCAAC
>JBCBLJ010000745.1:0-4187 GCA_038520195.1 Planctomycetota bacterium | reverse complement strand
CACGCCGGTTTGTCCCCGGTCAAAGTTCTGAATTGCAATGTGAGGTTCGATCAGAACAATCGAATGATGGGGTGATCCAACGACCAAATCTGCTTTGCCGTCTCCATCGATGTCGCCAGCGGCGGCGGTCAACGGGCCTTCGATTGCTCGTCCGATGGGCAACGAACCTGCGTCGTCACGGAACACTCTGAACAGCGCGTCTTGCTCGTTTAACACCGGAGTCGTTGAGGGATTCGTGCGGTAGTCCTCTTGCCCCGCGAACACAAGCAGTCCGCCGTCGAGGTTGCCCGAAGCTTCCAGTGATCGCGAAATGGCAAAGTCATCGAAGCCGTCGTCGTTCAAGTCGCCGAGCGGAGAAATACCCGCGCCTACGGCATCTCCCACGAACAACGCATGAACTTCGTTGTCTCCGGTCGGCGTCGACTCACCTAGCCAGAGTTGAACACCCCCGATCGGAAGACCACTCGCGACACCAAACTGTTCGGAAGTTGCGAAAGCGACATCGTCGAGGCCGTCGCCGTTCACATCGCCAACAACGCTGGCGCTGTATTCAGCGTTTGCATTGAAAGGCAATCCGACGGTCGGTTCGACACCCGTCGGCACGCGGAAGAGTTTTCTGGTTTGATTGAGATCGCTACCACCAACCACGTATCCAAAGTACGTGGGGTCAGTGTTGAAGGAAACAAACAATTCGGACCGAGTTCCACCATCCCAATCGACAATCGAAACGGAACTTCCCAGGTAACCCGGTGTATGAGAAAGTTCGGCAAAACGTATCGTTTGCAAGACTCGAGGCATGCCGATCCGATACTCATAGACCTCGACGGTCTCTGACCCACCACGGCGAAGCACCAAGTCATCGATGCCGTCGCCCGTCAAGTCACCGCTTCCATTCACAAGCCGCCCATCGGGAATGATGAGATTTGCGACTTCTGCGATGGACTCGGTTCCATCGAATTCGTAGGGGCCAAACACGACGTAGTCAGATGCACCGCTCGCGATCGCAACATCCGCAAAGCCATCGCCGTTGATGTCGCCAATCACACGGGCCCCGGAGAGTTGATCGTTGTCGTCAGTGCCTTGGACGCGCGGAGCTTCCGATAGGTCGGGTGTCGTTGTTCCGACCAAATCAAATGCGTCTGTCACTGCGTTTGGCAAAAGTGGCGTTGTGAGTGGAGTCGGTGCGGTCTCGACCGGACTCGACTCGGTCGGGCCACTCGGTGGCAGGACGATCTCGATCGTGTCACCGTAAACCACTGAGAAAGCGGACTGGAACGGCGTGAACAATCCCAAGTCATCAAAGCCGTCGCTGTCGAGATCACCCACGTTGTCAAACAGTGGCAGCGAGAGGTCAAGCACGAACGCGGACGACGCGTCGACGAACAACGCGTCGTCCATTTCGAGGACGAGATGAGGTCGAAGGCCGCCGGCCGCCAAACGCTCGAATCGGTCAGGCTGATCGCTCGAAAAGACGTGTACCACCGTGTGAGCGGTCGGTTCCTCACCCTCGTTGACTCGCGCGAAGGTTTCCACGTGCGGTGCGGCGAGTTCGCTGAGCCCGTCGCCATTGAGGTCTCCGGTCGGCCGCAGATCTGCGATCGGGACCTCAATCGTCTGCTGGTTCGCCGTGCCGATGTCCAGCACGATCCAACTCGAGGTCGGGCCAGAGATGACGGCGTCGGTGAAAATGTTCGGGTCAATTCGACCCGCATTGAAAACCTCCGCACCGACAAAGTTACCGGGGGTGATTCCGAAGTACTCGTTCTCCGGCAAGTCGGGGTCATCGAGGACATCGGATCCGAGCAGCACAAAAAACTGGTCATCGCGAAGGATCGCGAGATCGCCGAAACCATTCGAGTCCACATCACCGAGACCGGCGACACCGGTGACATCGCCCGGAACGGAGCCTCCAATTTCCAGTGGAACTCCGTCTCGGAATGTCGCGCCTTGGCCGGTCACGCGAACATCATGAATCGCCCAGCCCCAATACTCATTGTTTTCATCGCTGCCGTTGCCGGACACGCTGTCGAAGTCAAAGATGATCTGAATTTCTTGGCCGACGTAGTCTGACAGATCGAAAACGAGGTTTTGTGCCGGTGTGGAACCGTTGACGGTTTCCCCGGGCGGGACCTCTTCCAGCAAGCCTGTGCCCTGGTTCGTCGCACCGGGCAGCTGTTCTTCGACGCCATTGCTACGGATCAGCACGCGTGCGATATCAAAGCCCTGGACGTTTTCGGTCTGCAGCAGACTATCGAACCGCAACATCGGATTGATCGCATTAGCAAGATCAACGATCGGCGATGTTGTTCGGGCGCGCGTGGGGAGACTCGTGTTGGATTGATTGACGTAGTAATCGGGCCCTCCGCCTCCGAGGACCAACCCGTATCGGGCTCCACTCGAACTCGTTGCGGAGACATGTTGCCAGACATCCTTGGTGGGATCGTTATCTTCTTGCAAGAATCCTTGGGCACTCGACAGCAAGTCATATGACAGTAACCCGTTTTCGTCCGGCAGCGGGATTTCGCTAAACCATTCCGCCGTTTCGCGAGCTTCAAATAAATGGGATTGATCGCCCGAAACGATCACGAAGCCTTCTTCCGAATCACCAAAGAAACTGCCCGTTCGCACGGCTTCGACAGGCCCTGAGTACCCCACGATCGAGATCGCACCGCCTGCTTGCACCAACTCGCCATTGACGTCGATCTGATCCGGTGGAGTCGCGCTCCCAAAAATGACAAACACGCTGTTGGTCATACCCACGCCATTGACGGACACCAGGAGGTCTTCGAAACCATCCAAGTTCGCATCGCCGCCCTCGCGGACCGAAACGCGAGGTCCCGCGTTCGCAAACGGACTGCCCGGTAACGTAAACACGGTGCCCGAGAGGGGCGAAGTGTCGGATGACGCGGGATCGAGGATCGGATCCCCACCAAAAATCAGGCGTGCATAGCCCACCGGATCACCCGACGAATCCGTGCTTTCGGCCAATGACATCACGAAGTCGGCGAGTCCGTCGCCGTTGAAGTCACCGACCGGGATCACGACGCCTTGGCCGCCAAAGTTCTGACTGCCATCGAATACATGGAGGTCTGGTGCGTCTCGAAGTGGCGTCGCGGCGACATCGATGCTGTCGCCCAGCGGCACGTTGTATTGCAAATGATAGTCACGCGGTGAGAGCGAGAAGTCCTCACTCGGTGTCCGATTCTCGACACGGACAAGAACGAACTCAGTCGCCCCAGGGGCCACATCGATGGGTAACAGGAGCGGGCTTTCGCTGTCACCGGTGTTCTCAGTCAAGAATAGTGAGACCGAAAGTGCTTCGCCGGTGCCAGCGTCAATCGCACTGATCATTTCCGGTCGGATCATCGCGATTGAGTCACCGCCAAACTCGAACAGTGAGCGAGGGCGGAGGATGAACCAGTCTGTCGAGTCGCCTTCGTGAAAGTTCAATCCGCTTACAACTTCACCGGCGCGCGGCGTCGGAAGCGTCGCCGCGAACTGGAACACGTCGTTCGGCGCAGCGCCGCTCGAGTTGGTGACGAACTCAAATCGATCCGGCGTCACGCCTTGGTTGCCCGAAAGCGTGTCGTCCGCGGGGCCGCCCAGAATCTGATCGTTACCCAAGCCACCGGCGATGATGTCGGGTCCATCGCCACCGTCGAGAAGTTCGTTTGAGGCACCCCCAAAGAGTAGATCGTTGCCATCACCACCGAAGACCTCGATGGTGTGAAACGCTTCGGCACCGGCTTGAAGATCGCCCTCTTCAATGCCCCAAGTCGCGAGCGAATCGTCGCCCTCAAACAAGAATCCACCATCGGCGCGGTACGTGTCGTTGCCGGCGCCGAGGTCGATCGACGTCGTTTCGATGTTGAGCGTCGTAAAGAAATGCCACTCGCGTAGGTCATCGCCGAACGCAAGGTCACCGGGCTCCGCGGAAGGCACGAATCGCTGATTGTTGATGTCCCAAACTTTTGAAGACACTTCGTATCGCTGTAGCAACCGATTGAACTTCAGTGTCACAAAGTCATCGATCGGCAATCCGCGACGGTCTAAATCGCCGCCGACGTGAACCACGCGATTGTCGCCTTCCCCACCGTCGTACCGATCACTCTGGATCGGCAAGAAGGTTGTTTCAGTCGATTCCCGATTCATTGCCTCTGTTGACCGGAACTGAAACAACCTTCTTG
>JBCBLJ010000041.1:0-20893 GCA_038520195.1 Planctomycetota bacterium | reverse complement strand
GGAATCGGTGTCTTCAACGAAGACCGTTCGCCGGTCGTCGTTCAGCCCGGCTCGAAGTTTGTCGTCCGTGGTCGACTCCAGAGGCCCGACGAAGTTCATTTCGGGATTAGCGTGACACGCACGAACGGTGAGTTTGCAGGTAAGTTTCGCGGCGACCTGGACGACCAACAACCGACAACGAAACCCGACGCGTCGGGTGCGTTCGAACTGATTTATCCGATCAACGCATTCACACTCGATCCGAGTGTCGTCGACCACAAAGATGAATTGTCGGGCCGACCCGAAGGATTGATCCTCGGAGCCGTGTGGGCGTTTACCTACGGCGACGGCCCCTCGGGATTGGAAGTGACAGAAGTCGAGCTCGTTCCGCCGATCACTCGTCAAAGGGCGGCCGACTGAGCGGAGGGCGTGAGCGGCGACCGCTGGCTCGTCAACGAATGCGGTCGATGTTAACTTTCTCGCATGTTTCCGCTTCGCTGCACCGTTCGCAATTGCCAAAAACGGCTGATTCGTGAGGACCGCGGGCTTCTGTGTGCCACGGGTCATCGTTTCGATCAGGCCAGGGAAGGTTATTGGAATCTGCTGCAACCTCAGGATCGCAAGTCGAAGAATCCCGGAGACTCCGACGAAGCGGTCTTGGCGCGACAGCGGTGGCTTCAGCGGGGGCATATGGCAGGGCTGATCGAGACACTGGCTTCGTGGATCAGTCAACGAGCTGTTTCCTCGCCGGTACTGGACCTCGGTTGTGGCGAGGGAACCTTCGGGACCTCGTTGTTCGCCGGCTTCGAAGAGCTCTATTGCGGGATCGATCTTTCCAAGCGGGCCATTCGACTCGCGGCGCGGCGATCGCGCGATGCGACCTGGGTACTCTGCAACGCGGATCGAACCTTACCTGCGGAAGACCAGTCGGTGGGCTGCGTGATGTCACTGTTTGGTCGTCGTCCCGCCGAAGAGATCGCGAGAGTACTTTCGGGCGATGGACTTTGCGTCATCGCGGTTCCCGGCGAAGACGATCTCTTCGAATTGCGTGAGCAAGTGCAGCGGACCGGCAAAAGGCGAAACCGATGGCAAGCGGTTGCGGATACATTGACCGAAGTCGGCTTGGAACTTGTGGAGCAGATAACTTGGCGGAACCGAGTTCATCTCAACGCCCCAGCAATCGCCGACGCAATGGCAATGACGTATCGAGCGGTAAGACATTCGGAGCAGGCCAAACTTCAATCGATTGAGTCAATGGAAGTCTCCCTTTCGGCCGAGCTACTGCTGATGCGTCGCCGGTGACGTCGCGAGTTGGATTTCCACAACGGCGACGAAGAGAAGTGGGCGATTGCGAATCACCCGATTGAGGGAAGGCACTTTCACAACGGCGACTGAACGTACGTTAGCGGGCTCAAACGCCGCCTGAAGTGATGTCCGTCAAAGTCGCGATCGATGAACCCGCTCGCGGTCATAGCGCCCGTTAAACTCGAGCGGGGAAGTTTGTTCGCGTGGAGGGTTCGCACTGGTGACTCCAGAAGTCCGACGTGGTTTCGTGATTAGCGCCGCCTGCTTCACCATCGCGGCTTTGATTTGGGCGACACGCATCGACCAAATTCCCCCGGCCGACTTCTCTCTACAGAATGGCACGGAACCCAAGACCATTGATCCGCATCGGGCCAACGGCCAGCCCGAGAGCCGGATCATCTTCGAACTCTTTGAGGGATTGCTTCGACTTCTGCCCGAAGGCGATCCCGATCCGGTGTCGGGCCTGCAAGCACTCACGCCCCAACCCGGGATGGCAGAGTCGTGGGACCTGAGTGCAGACGGAACCACGTGGACATTCCACCTTCGTGACAACGTCTTTTGGAGTGACGGCACTCCCGTCACCGCGCATGACTTTGCGTGGTCTTGGACACGCATGTTGCACCCCGCGACGGCGTGTGAATACAGCTATCTCATCAATGAAGTCCGGCTCGCCGAGAAGTACCGAAACTCGATCGTCGACGTCGGGGATCGAGTCGAGGTCGAACTCTGGGATCGCCCCGGAGAGTCACCCGAAAGCGAGGGGAATCTCCAGCACTTTCCTCGCGGCACGATGCTCTATGGAAAGCTACTCAAGGTAGAAAAGCCGGCCGAGCCGCGGATCGACCAGGACGTTTCCGAAGACGAGCGAGACAACCAGCTTGCGGCATGGGAAAAGCGCTGGGTGTATCACGTCGAGATCGCGAGCGAGACGGCCGATGGGGCGGTCGACTGGGACGGTGAAGGTCAACGTAGAAGATTCTCGATCTCGGGCGAAGTGGCAAGCTCGGATTCAATCGAGCGGACCCATGGTGTGCTTGTCCCCTTCTCAAAACTGGGTGGTGCCCAAGCGAAGGACGATCGAACCTTCGTTGTGACGCTGAATAACGCGATTCCGTATTTCCTGAATCTTGTCTGTTACTATCCACTCTTCCCCGTCAATCGGAAGTGCGTCGAAGAGCACGGCGCGCCGACTTGGACCAAAGCCGGCAACATCGTCAGCAATGGGCCGTATCAGCTGAAGTTTCGCCGTTTGCGTGACCGCGTTCGCGTGGAAAAGAACCCGCACTACTACAAGGCGAACAACGTTAGCTTCGAAACGATCGACTTCGTCGCGTTGGAAAGCCAGAACACGGCGATGAACATGTACGAGACCGGCCAGTTGCAGTGGGTGTACGACCTTCCCACCTCGGTGATTGAAGAGCTTCGCCAGCGCGACGACTTTCATAGTGCCCCAAAACTGTCCGTCTATTTCTACAAGCTGAACAACGACGTTCCTCCGCTGCAAGATGTCCGCGTTCGGCAAGCGATCAGTATGGCGCTGGATCGAAGACAAATCGTCGAAGAGGTGACCAAGACCGGCGAGATTCCGGCGTTTTCGGTCGTCCCGCCAGGCATTCCCGGATATGTCGGCGCCGAAGGATTGAAAGAAGATGTCGAGCGCGCCCGTGAGCTGCTCGCAGAAGCAGGTTTCCCGGGCGGTCGTGGCTTCCCCAAAATGTCGTTGCTCTACAACACCAGCGAACGACACCGCCCGATTGCGGAGGTCATTCAGCAGCAACTTCAGAACAATCTCAACATCAAGTTAGAACTCAGGAACATGGAGTGGGGCAGCTTTATTGATACGATCCAACAAGAAGACTACGAAATGTCACGTTACGGATGGGTCGCCGACTATCCGGATCCCAACACGTTTTTGGATCTGTGGGTCACGGAGAACCCGCAGAGCAATACGAATTGGAGCAACAAGGAATATGACGATCTGATCAAAGCCGCGGGGATGGAGTTTGACGCGGAGAAGCGAATGGCAATCCTGCGTCAGGCGGAGGAGATCTTTGTTCGAGAGTTGCCAATTGTTCCGATCTTTTTCTACACGTCGGCCGAAATGGCGAAGACCACGATCGAGGGCTTCGCACCTTCAGCGCTCGACATGCACCCCTTGTCCGTGCTCCGTTATCGAGACGGAACAGACCGAACGACGGAGTAGAGCACGTGCTGGATGTGTTGAGTTACTTGCTGAAACGCGCCGGCTGGATGCTGCTGACGCTGTGGGCCGTTTACACGGTCTCTTTCGTTCTGATGCGGAGTGTTCCGGGCAACCCTTTCGGTGGCGAGCGAAATGTGCCGCCGGCGATTGAGCGTCAACTCAAGGCCCGCTACAACCTGGACGCGCCACCGATCGAGCAATACTTTGACTACCTCACCGGCATCGTAACCCGGGGGGATCTGGGTTGGTGCACTTGGCTGGAAGACTACAGCGTCAATCAGGTCATCGCCGAAGGGTTTCCGATCTCGGCGACGCTCGCGATTTTCGCGCTGGTGTTTGCGCTGTCGCTCGGGGTGACCGCGGGAGTGATTTCAGCGGTGTACCGAAAAACCGCGGCAGACCTTGCTTTGATGAGTGCTGCCATTCTTGGAATTGCGATTCCAAATTTCGTGCTGGCAAGCCTGGCGATCTTGTTCTTTGTTTTCATCTTGCAGCTGTTTCCGGCCGGAGGCTGGGGGACGCTCCAGCAGGTCGCATTGCCTGCCTTTTGCCTGGGCTTGCCGGTCGCCGCGTATGTTGCACGTTTAACGCGAACCGGCATGATGGAGATGCTGACCAAAGACCATGTCCGGACGGCGTTCGCCAAAGGGCTTCCCAAACGCACGGTGATCCTTCGGCACGTGCTGCCCGGCGCACTATTACCGGTCGTCTCCTACCTTGGCCCGGCGACCGCACGAGTGCTCGCCGGTTCATTGGTGCTGGAAAAAATCTTCGCCCTTCCAGGCATGGGGAGTCACTTTATCAATGCGGCGACCCAGCGGGACTACACCCTCGCGATGGGCATGGTGCTGACGTACACCGTCCTTCTATTCGCGATGAACACGTTGGTGGATCTGTCCTACGCGATCATTGATCCGAGGGTAAAACTCCAGTGATCGCACCGACGCGAAATGATGGCGAAACGCTCGAGCGAATTCTCGCCGAGTCGCAAAGCATTCGCGGCCAATCGCTTTGGCAGGATGCTTGGAAACGCTTGCGCCGCAACCGTATGGCGATGGCGTCGCTGTTCTGTCTTCTGACACTCGCGATCCTCGCGTTGATCACGCCACTGCTTCCGTTGCAAAGTCCAATCGACAAGGACGTCAACAACCGTCGATTCCTGTCGCCCAACCTCGACACCGTGGTGATGGGCTCACGTCCCGGTCTCAAGTTCGCCGATGGTCGGTTGACCAGTGAGCTAGAGGCTTTCGAAGCCTCGCTGCATGAACTTCGCCAGCAACAGCAAGTGGCAGAAGACGGGAAAGCTCGGGCGAAACTCGAGGAAACCATCGCCGACAAGATCGAAGTCGAACACCCCTTCAATCAGCTTTGGAACAATCTCGGGCCCGTCTCCTGGTGGATGTGCGAGGTCCGCGTTTCACTGTTCGGCGACTTTGCCGTTCCGAGCTTGTTCGGTACGGACAAGCTCGGCCGAGATTTGCTCTCGCGCGTCTTTTGGGGCGCCCGCGTCTCCTTGATTGTCGGAGTCGTGGCGACCATGGTGAGTCTCGTGATCGGCGTCAGCTACGGGGCGATCGCGGGCTATTTCGGTGCCCGAGTCGATGCGGTGATGATGCGGTTTGTGGACATGCTGTATTCCATTCCATTTATCTTCGTGGTCATCTTCTTGGTGACATTTCTCAGCGAGGATTCTGTCAAAGCAAGTCTCAACGACGTCGGTATCGACCAGATCACGATCTTTTATCTGGTGATTGGCGCTATCTATTGGCTGACGATGTCACGCGTGGTTCGTGGACAGGTCCTTTCGCTGCGGAACGAGCAATTCATTGAAGCGGCGAAGACGATTGGCGCTTCACCGATGAGAATCGTCTTTCGGCATTTGGTGCCAAACGTCCTCGGTGTCGTCATCGTCTATCTGACGCTCACCATCCCGAGCGTGATGCTTTTCGAAGCTTTCCTTTCGTTCTTGGGCCTCGGGGTTGCTCCGCCAGACGTGTCATGGGGCTTGCTTCTGAACGATGGCGTCGAGGCGCTTTCGATCATCAAAATCTTTTGGTGGGTCGTGGTTTTCCCGGGCGGAGCACTCGCAGCGACGCTGTTCGCGCTCAACTTTCTGGGCGATGGAATCCGTGACGCGCTGGACCCTCGGATGAAGCACCAGGAATAGCGATGCCCGATGATCCTCTGTTGAGAGTCGACGACCTTCAGGTCAGCTTCAAAACCGATGATTCGCGTGTCCGCGCGGTGCGCGGTGTTTCATTCACGGTCGATCGAGGCGAAACCATCGGCCTCGTCGGCGAGAGTGGGAGTGGCAAGAGCGTCACGAACCTCGCATTGATGGGGCTAATCCCAAAGCCACCGGGAAATGTTGACGGCGGACGAGTCCTCTTCGAGGATAGCGACCTGTTGATGCTGAGCGAACGTCGAATGCAGGCCGTTCGTGGGCGACGGATCGCGATGATCTTCCAAGACCCCATGACGGCACTGAACCCGCTGATGACGGTCGGCCAGCAGTTGACCGAAATGACACGGTTGCATCTGGGGATCGGCCGGCGCGAGGCGAATCATCGTGCGTGCGAAATGCTGGAGCTGGTGGGGATCAGTGGCGCGTCGAAGCGTTTGAGTGATTATCCGCACCAGTTTAGTGGCGGGATGCGACAGCGAGTCATGATCGCAATGGCGCTTTCTTGCGAGCCTGATTTGCTGATCGCCGACGAACCAACCACCGCGCTGGACGTCACCATTCAAGCCCAGATCCTGGACTTGCTCCGTAACCTTCAAGAGCGCCGCGGGACAAGCATCATCATGATCACGCACGATTTGGGTGTGGTCGCCGAGGTCTGCCATCGCGTCTTGGTGATGTACGCCGGTCAGGTCGTCGAGCAAGCCGATGTCGGCCCGCTGTTTGAGTCGCCCAAGCATCCCTACACGCAAGGCTTGTTGCGGTCTCTTCCGCGAATGGATCAGGTCCAGTCGACGCTTACTGCTATACCCGGCCAACCGCCCGACCTGGGTAGCATTCCAAAGGGCTGTGCGTTTCGAGAACGTTGTCATTGTCCACAACAACGTTGCGGGTCGGACGAACCGGTGCTCTCGCAACTTGGCGTGCATCGGGAGGTTGCTTGCTGGGCCGCGGAGACAGCCGATGCCTAAGTCGACGCCACCACTGCTGGAAGTTGATGACCTGCGGGTGCATTTTCCCTTCAACCGAGGATCGCTATTGCGCCCCGAATCGGGCGTGATCCGCGCCGTCGATGGCTTGTCGTTTTCCATTGCGGAGGGTGAAACGCTTGCCTTGGTGGGTGAGTCGGGCTGCGGCAAGTCGACAACCGCACGGGCAATCATCAACCTGGTCCCGACGCAAAGCGGCACGGTGAAGTTGAACGGCAAAACGCTCACGGGCCTCCGCGAGCGGGCGATGATGCGTCATCGACGCGATATCCAAATGGTCTTCCAAGACCCGTTCGCTTCTCTTAACCCCCGAATGACAGTCGGCGACATCATCGGCGAACCGCTGACGGTTCACCGATTGGCTCGTGGCCGCGACCGCAAGCTTGAGATTCTCAGGCTCATGGACCTCGTCGGGCTCAACCCCAGATTCCTCAACCGGTATCCGCACGAATTCAGCGGCGGGCAACGACAACGAATCGGTATCGCGCGAGCACTCGCCGTTCAGCCCAAGCTGATCCTGTGCGACGAACCGGTGAGTGCGCTCGATGTGTCGATTCAGGCCCAGATTGTCAATCTAATGATGGACCTGCAACAGAGCTTGGGTCTTTCGTATCTGTTTATCGCCCATGACCTGAGTGTCGTTCGTCACATCGCCGATCGAGTCGGGGTCATGTATCTAGGACGGCTGGTCGAACTCGGTCAGGCGGCTGAGGTTTACGCGAACCCCACACATCCCTACACCCAGGCATTGCTTTCGGCGGTACCGATCCCCGATCCTCAACAAGTCGCGTCGCGGGATCGAATCCGTTTGGAGGGCGAAGTTCCGACCCCCGATCGCGAGTTCATCGGGTGCTCCTTTGCCGATCGCTGCCGCTTCCGTGGCAACCGCTGTGAAGCAGAGCGACCGACGCACGAAGTCGTTACACTCGGTGGGTCAAGCCACACGGTGGCTTGTTGGGAACGAGGTCGAAGTGACGCCTCGTCGTGAGCCGCCTCGGAGCATTGCATGCCCGATCTGATCGCCCAGGGACAACAGACGTATCATCGATGGCGTCGCGAAATCCCCGAACCCACGTCGCGGACCGAGTTGGTCATCGGTCGTAGCGACGCCGACTGGAACGTCCCTTGGGACTCGATGATTTCTCGGTCTCACGTTCGTTTGGTGCCACAGCCGGATTCACGCGTCGAGATCATCGCGATGGACAACGCGAGGAACCCTGTGTTTCACCGTGGACTGATCACCAAACGGTTCACGCTTGTACCGGGCGAGCACTTCGTCATCGGCGACACGACGTTTACGTTGGCCAACCGCGGCGCGGCGGTCGATTCGCCGGGCGAAGACTCCGCCGGCGAAATCGGAATGACCGAGAATGTGTTTGACCACGTCGCACTCCGGCGAAAACACTTCCAGGATGCGAACGCTCGGATCGATATCCTTACACGACTCCCCGACTTGATCGCCAGTAGCGAGACCGATGAAGAGTTATTGGTACGTGTGACGAGCGTGTTACTTCAATCCACGCCCGCGGCGTCGTCGGTCACCATCGTGTCGGGTGCTCGACTGGAGAACGATCCCGACGCTTCGATCGAAATCCTGCACTACGACAATCGTGATGCAACTCTTGGCGGATCCTCGGTGAGCCGGCGCTTGGTACGAGGGGCCGTCGAGAAGCGAGAAAGCGTATTGCACCTGTGGCATTCGAGCGGCGACGCGTCCACCTTCACCGCGCGCGAGGACGTTGACTGGGCATTTTGCGTGCCTCTGCGGGCCGAAGCTTGCCGCGGCTGGGCAATCTACATCTCGGGGCGAACCGTCGACGCCGAACCATCCGGCGACGGACGCGCGTCCCAACTCTCCGAACGACTTCAAGACGATGTGAAGTTTGCCGAATTGGTTGGAACGACCGTGGGCAGCCTGCGCCAGAGCCGGCGACTGCAACGCCGACAAGCAGCGATGCGGCACTTCTTTGCACCGGTGGTGATGCATGCGTTGGCGTCCGGGGATACCGATCAGGTTCTGGAGCCGCGCGAAACGGATCTGACGGTGATGTTTTGCGATCTCCGTGGGTTCTCTCGGCGCAGCGAACGCGAGTCCGGTCAGTTGCTGAGATTGCTGTCCGACGTCAGCGATGCGCTCGGTGTAATGACCAAACACATCCTAGGACTTGATGGAGTCATTGGCGACTTTCACGGTGATGCCGCGATGGGTTTTTGGGGGTGGCCACTGGCGCAGGAACGCACCGCTTATCGGGCCGCGGCGACTGCCCGTGCGATCCGCACCGAGTACCATTCGACGGACCTTGGTTTTCGCTGCGGCATTGGGATCGCTCATGGCCGCGCGGTCGCCGGGCGAATCGGAACCAGGGATCAGGTCAAAGTCACGGCGTTCGGTCCAGTGGTGAATCTCGCCAGCCGGCTGGAATCCATGACCAAGCGATTTGGCGCGGAGATCGTGATCGATCAAGCGACGCGAAACCTAATCGAGGAAGATTCCGGTATCCGTGTCAGGCGACTCGCCCGAGTGCGTCCCGCTGGATTCGAGTCCGTTGTCGAAGTCTCCGAAATCGTTTGCGATGAACGTCTCACCGATTCAATGATCGCCGACTACGAAGGCGCACTAACGCAACTCGAGTCGGGGGCCGACTCGGCACAATCAGAGCTCCGGCAATTACCGGATTGGGATGGTCCCACCAAACTTCTGCTCGCGGCGATCGATGAGGGCGGTTTTCGAGACGGCGTGATCGATCTTCCAAAATGATCGCAATCTTCGAGAGCGGAAACCTGGACGGCGGCGGGCGTCTTCGGTGGCCGAGGCGGTGACAGAGAGTGCGCTGCCGACGGTGGAGATTTCAGATTTGCTTATCGGAGTGCTCCAGGGAATCTTCGGCTCTCAACTGACGGGCGATCTCAAGTGATCCACCCGCCTCGATGAACGCAAAGCGCTGGTGAGTGACTTCGATCGATCGCATCAAGCAAGACGACATCGTCGGTACGATGCATGGGAACGGCCGCGAGCACGGCCTGAGCCAGGCCGCCATGGGGACAGACCACACCGACTCCGTGCCCCGCCTGCATGTCACGAATAATCATCTGCTGAAGCAAACTCGATTTTCTCATCCCGATTTTCCCGAAAATCGACGCCGTTCGTTTCCGGTCAGTGCGTTGAGAACGGCATTCTTTCGATGGCTCATCCGCCCCTGGCGCCCAGAAGGATGGGCTACCAAAAGGAGGAGCCTAGGACGAACTCGGGACTCGGAAATAGCGGACTACTATCGATTGGCCAGCAGCCTCGGCCAGTGGAGAGACCTCGTGTGACGCGGACTTTCCCCCTGCCGCAGTCCTGAGACGAAGAAGTCTCCCGTTAGATGATCGAAAGTGCGGTCGTCTCGTTAGACTGGGTGACCCCCTTCCTTCGTCCCTCAAGAGAATGTCCATGAATCGATGCTTTCGAACCCTTGTCCTGGGAATTGTTTTTGTGGTCAGCGTCCCGCGAGCGACGGCGGAGCGACCGAATGTGCTGTTCATTGCGGTCGATGATCTGAACCACTGGATCGGACACTTTGGACGAAACGATCAGACGATCACGCCGAACCTGGATCGATTGGCGGGGCGAGGCGTGAGCTTTACTCGCGCTTACTGCGCCGCACCGGCTTGCAACCCGTCCCGTGCGGCGCTGATGAGTGGCATGAGGCCGTTCACGACAGGCGTTTATCACAACCCCGATGACTATCGACCACACATCAAGCCGCATCAGACGTTGAATTCACACTTCCGAGCGAGCGGATACCTGGTTCGTGGCGCCGGCAAAATTTATCACGGCGGTGTCGGTCGCCGCGAGGAATGGGATGACTACTTGAAGCGTGGCGGGAAACAGGATCTTTCATCTTATGTGAAGAAGGACTTCGGCGGAGTGCGTTGGGCACAGCTCAAAGGCGGCGACGATGCGCTCGCGGACTACCACACGGTGTCCTATTGCATCGATCAATTGAAGGCGGAACATGACCAACCGCTGTTCCTGGCGTGTGGCATTTTTCGGCCTCACATGCCCTGGTCGGTGCCGAAGAAGTACTTCGACATGCACCCGCTCGATCAAATCAAGCTTCCGCCACACATCGACAATGATTTGGACGATCTACCGGAAGCCGGAGTGAAGACCGCCAAGCCTTCGGGTGACCACCGAAAGATCACCGAAGCGGGCGCGTGGAAGGAAGCCATTCAAGCTTACTTGGCGTCAATTACGTATGCGGACACGCAACTGGGCAGACTTCTCGATGCGCTCGATGCCTCCTCGATGCGAGAGAACACCATTGTCGTGCTCTGGGGAGATCACGGTTGGCATCTCGGTGAGAAGCAACATTGGAGGAAGTTTGCACTTTGGGAAGAAGCGACACGCGCCCCGTTGATCTGGGTCGTGCCGGGTGTGACCCCGAAAGGAAAGCTCTGCACTCGCACCGTTGACTTCATCAGTATCTATCCGACGCTTTGTGAATTGGCGGATCTGGCGATTCCAGAACACTGTGATGGTGTGAGCATCAAGACGCTCTTGCGTGACCCAAGCGCCGCGTGGGATCGACCGGCATTGACGACGCATGGTCATCGTCGTCACGCGGTTCGTTCGGAGGCATTTCGCTATATCCGATATGAAGACGGCAGCGAAGAGTTGTACGATGAGGCAGCCGACCCCTACGAGTGGAAGAATTTGGCCGGTGATCCGAACTACTCGGACACGAAAGCAGCCCTCGCCAAGTGGTTGCCCGAGAAGGAGACGCCGCCTCATCAACGTTCGAAGAAATAGAAGCCACCGATCCATACGCAAAACGACGCGTGGTCACGAGCGGTTGTTTGCGGAGTGAACTACTCCTGCAGGTACACCGGTCGGTGATTGCGACGGCCCATCAACGACTCGATGCGAGCGGTGTCGAGACTCCCATCTTCACGGATCAACAACGATTCGTTCGGTGGGCTTCGCCGCATGAAGATCTTCTGGAACTCGCGTCCCAGCGCGGCGCCTCGAGCTTGCGGCGGGTTCAGGAAATCGTAGTTCTTCAGAGGCGGGTTACCCGGTAGTGAACGATAGGCACGCTCAGAGATCAGCCGAATCGCGTCATAGGGATCATCCATGCCGAACAGCAGATACAACTTCATCCAGTCGGTGCCAGATGCCTCCTGGGCGGGCGGCCACTGGTAAGCGTTCATTTGCAGGACCCGTTGCGCGGCGTCGCCGGTGAGGAAGTGTAGGATTGACGCGGCCGTCGTTTGTTCTTCGACGTTGAGTTCGGGGACGCTGTGGCCGTACCAATCAGCGAGTTGAATCGCGGTCTCCTTGAGTGTGTGATCGAGATGACAGAGGTTGCATGCGTTGGGCCGACCTGTGTCAAGCGTGGTGGTTACCGAAGGGCTCGAGATCGTGTGCGATCGACTGCTCTTGAGGATTCCATAAATCGTGTGCGGCATGTGGCAGTTCATGCATCGGCTTCCCTCGGAGTCAATCGGGTGATGGGTATGGGCGGAGCCCAACTCTTCGTATTTCGGATGGCACTGCAAACAGGCGACGTCGGTACGCATCTCGGGAAGTAACTGATCGTCTCGCCACTCCGACTGTTGGTCGACGTCCTGCTGGTGCATCGTGTGGCAGGAAAGGCACGACAAGTCTCCCTCTTGAAAACACTTCGATTCGATCATGCCCGAGTAATCGCGTCCGGTGACGCGAAGCTGTCCGTCGGGCCAAAAGTGACCGATGGTGACGCCCGGCAGCGAGTCAAACTTACGAAATGTGTCGCTGCCGGTGTGTTCCTTACTCGCGCGAACGACTTGCAGGAAAGGCGCGTCGTCGAGTTCGGTTCCCGGGCGGAAGCCCCGCCCGTGTTCAAAGTACTGTTCCTTGTCGGCCTCGTCCTTGATGCTGACCATCATCATGCCGTGACACTGACCGCACATGTCCGATCGCGTTTCGTGCGGAAGATTCAACGGGTTCACGATGGGGTCATTCGCGAGCGATGATCCGTCCGACTTCGCCTGATGGAAAGCGACATGGTCTTGACCCGGGCCATGGCACGCTTCGCAGGTAATGCCGAATTCGCTCACCCGCGTGTCCCAGTTTTCTTCGCCGGTTTCGGGAGGCCTCGATCGGGGATGTGTCGAATGGCAATTGACGCAGATCCCATTCCAACGACCCAACTCATCTTCTTTCTCCATAGTGGGCGGACGGAGGAAAGCGCTACGCCGCGGGATCCAGCGTTGCTGGACGAGGTAATACATGATTTGGAGTTGAGCCGGGGTCTTGTCATAACCCGACGCATACCAGAACACCTGCATGTGGTGCGATCCGGTGATCATCACAAGTTTGCGATTCAATCGTTTGTTGTCCGCGATTGGATCATTCATCTCAACAAAGAATTCATCGCCCTTTCGATTGAAACGATAAGTCTGATCCTTGACCTGGATCATCCGCTCACGAAGGATCGATTCGGGAACAGTTTCAGGAGTGACCGGTTGCGTCATGGTCCGGTGATAGGACGTGTGCCACGACTGGTGGTACTCGGAATGACAGGCCTGGCAGGATTGGGAACCGATGTAGCCGTCGCCCCGATCAATCGACGGTTTGGCGGCGACCAGCGAAGTCGCTAGCAGCGCACGGGGAGATTCGCCATCTTCCACCGCGCCGCCTTGAATCGCCGCTGAAACACGGGGTGCCTTCTCCCGTTGGCGTTTTCGGAGTTCAGCGACCTCCTCGTCACCTTGGCCACCGGAGGTTGCCAAAAGCCAAACGATGCCGGCACCCAAACCGGCGACAATCAAGATGAGAAGAGATTTTTTGTTCATGGCGGCTCCGTAACAACTTCCCAGTTTAGCCCAGTCGCTGAGAGGTTGTCGTGTTCACAACTTGATGCCGCGGCTCATTAGCGGGGCGGCAGTATTTTCAAAGTAGTGGGTAGCGAGAACCCGGTACTCTCTGAAACGTTGTGCCGGGGTCCGGCCCCCCGTGGTACACCGGTGGTAAACCGTCATTCCGCCTCTCGTTGAGAGGCCCCACAATGAACTGAGTCCCGTCGAGCCATGCATCGGTGCAAACTTGCGTTGTTGGCTTCGATTTGTGGTTGGACAGACTTCCGAGCGGACAGACTTCCGAGCGGAAAGGCGAATCAATCTTCAAAGTCCAGCACGGTGAATCCGATCGGTTCCCCGTCCTCAAGTAGAAAGATGCCGGGGCTGATCTGCTCACTTGGATCGACGTCGGCGTGAGCCTGATGGGCGAGGCCCGCGAGCATGACGATGGTGTCATCGTCTTCGCCCGAAGCGGCGAACAACATTCCTCGCCCCGGTGCGGTCGCCGCGACACGGTCCACGCCGAGTTGTTCCTGAAGCGACTTCATAAAGTCACCGTCGAGCACCTTTTCGGCGGCGAAATAGTGCCCGCCGACGATCAAGATCATTCGCCCTTCGGTCTCAACGGCCTGGATGTCCACATCCAATGAGCGCAAGTTCTCTTTCGCTTGCTCACGCAGCATTTCGATTTCTTCTTCCGGCGTTTCACCAGGAATGAACTGCACGGCGCTTGGTAGATCACGAACCAACGTGACCAGCGGAGAGGGGCCCGCTTCGGGGGGCAATTCGGGGAGAAGCGGGCCACCGAAGAAGTTGTCTGTTCCGGGGCTCCAATCGCTCGCGCGCAGCATCGGAAACACCTGCGATTCGGTGTCGGCATTGAGGACATCGTCGAGCGCCGTCAGCAATCGGCTGCAAGCCTGATGTTCTCCTTCCTCAAGAAATCGCACGGCTTTCGCAAAGACGTTGACCGCGACTTCACCGATTTGAAACGCGTAGGGGACCAACGATGGCAAGCGGACCTCGGCATCTTCGCGACCACGAGGGCCACAACCCGACCAGTCACCGCCGTGGGTTCCACGCATCGCTTCACCCGTCGCAGCACCGAGTTCAAGCACCGATTTCCAGTACGTGTATTCGTCGTCTTCGTGTCCCCCGGATTCCTGGACCGCCGCGTGGATCTGATCTTCGAGATGGGTGAGCCCGCCTTGCGTTTGCGGGACGTTGAATCTTGAAAAGACAGCTCGACCCAATGAACGCAACGCATCGCTAGCGATTTGATCGCAGGTGATCGCGTCGGTTTTTGGCGGCCGCTCCTCGTCGGTGAGTTCGCAGACGTGATAACCGCCCGCGACCGCGATGACATCGGCGAACCACTCGGGAATTGGATTTTGGCATCGATATTGAACGCCGGTGATTTCGGGATCCGCGAGCGCCGCGGTGACCCGCGTGATCGCCATCAAGGTACTCAGCGGTCGCTCACTCTCGATCGTGTCGGCGTCACGATGTTCCGTCTGGATCGCCACCTTTTGCCCGTCTTGAGTCGCCACGATGTCGATTCGATCCAGAGAGCAGAACATCAAAAGTCTCTTGTTGGGAGCACAAAACTGAGGCGTTCCGATTACGACCCGTCTTCACCATCGTCATCGGACTGTTCTCGGCTCGCGTCACTGAGCACCTTCACCGTGAACATGCCGTTGGGCTGGCCGTCCGTATCGATGTATGCCCAATCGTTCAAGTCGGATTCGTCGACTCGGACTCGTGATCCGAGTTCGAGCTTGCCAAGATCCATCGGTTCGTTGGCGAGTTCACCATAGATGGTACCGCCTTCCAATGCTGTCACCGTGATCCAGATAAACTCGGTGTTGCCGTTGGCCGTAATCGGTGCCTTGATGCCAAAGCTCTCACCGGCCTGACGTTCGAAAGCATCGACGAAACTTGGCCAGGTCTGTCTCGCTTCGGCGACGGCCGCCTTCATTCGAGGATCGTTGTCGCTGATTGGGATGACGGGCACGGGGGCATCGTCGCCGAGGGCGTTGATGGGATCGTCCGACTTGAGCATTTCCAGCGTTTCGGACATGTTCGGAAATCCCTGTCCGGTCTCTGGCACAAAAATCGCCAAGCAGTTGTCGTCAACGAGTTCCGACATCAATTTGCCGAGAATCTGGTACCACTCCACCACCGCCTGCGCGTCGTCGAACGATTCCACGCCCATGGCATCGCAGGAGAGCCACGCGGTGTGTTCGCCGACGAGACCACGAAGTCGCAGGTCCGGAATCGAGTCCGCGACCGTTTTTGGGTCTTCCACATAGGGAACAGGGAAATTGTTGACCATGATCATACGATCGCGAAAGTTCACTATCAGTGTCGGTAGCTCGTCGTTGCCGACGACGAAACCGTCTTCACCCTCGCCCCCTTCCTCGCCATGGCTCAGGTCGGCGTTCCATGCTCGTTTTGCCGCGGACGCGATGTAGATGGGTTCCAATCGCTGTGGCTCCCGCAACAGGGCGACGATCGAGAGCATTTGATGCTCATCGTTTTTCTGAACCTGCTTGTGCGAACGAAGCCAATATACGATCCCGGCGATCACAAACGCTGTCGCAACCACGTACCACCACATTCAAACATCCTCTTTCAATGCGCCCAAATCCGTCGTGAGAAATCCGCCGCGACCTGTCAATGTCAACCGTCAGCATAAGGGGTCAGCGCAACGGTGTGTGCCTAAAGTGGGAACTCGCTGGGCATTTCATACAGCGGTAGGAATCGGTAATAGACTTCCAGAATGAGGGTCGCCATTGTCGTTGTATAGAGTCGCCCGCCGATGTCACCGTGCTCATCCTTGAAGTGCCAGCTGCCTGCCTCATGCCCTTTGGTTTCTTGGGTCCTGACGAGGTGATCGCGAAGTTTCTGGTTCCACGTTTCCCATTGCGGGTGCTGCCAGTGATGCAGGGCAAGCGTCGCGTAATAGTCATGGTAAACATTGGTCAGGGTCGGTCCTCTCTCGGCCATCCGATCCACCGATCGATCGAACGATGTATTGCCAGGCGTTTGGCCCAGGTACATCATCAGCGTCAGCCCGATAGCAGTTGTCGTTGGCTCCGCGCGCGGTGAGTTGTACCCGAAGTCGTAACTCGGCTCATCTCGCACGCTCATCAGAAAGGCACGCGTGCGACGAAAGATGTCGCTCCGCATCCGGATCCCGGCGCGTCGCGCGCCGACAAGTGATAGGAGCTGCCAGCCAGTCAACGTCGTGTCGCCGGGGCGGCCTGGCGTGTAACCCCAAGAGCCATTTGCATGTTGGGCAGCACTGGTGAAGAGAGCGCCACGTTCCACATGATGCAGCAGATCGGAATCGAACCGGTCTTGGTGCTTGGTCATGCCGAGAGCTTCGGCGAGTGCCATCATCGCAATACCATGGCCGTACATGCTTCCGCCTTGCTGCCAGTCGTAACCGAACTCGGCTTCGACAGCGACCGCGCGCAAATAGTAGAGGCCGCGCGAGACCGTTTCGCGGTACTCGCCACGTTCAGGCGTGTGCCCCGCGCCGAGGAACGCGAGCAGTGCCAGTCCTGTCGCCGCCGTCGCCGGCGTTGCGGTGCTCTCGCCAGCCGGCTTTCCGTGTCGACATCTGCCTTCGCACGGCGCAAGCCTCAGGTCAAATGACCAAGAGCCGTCATTTCGCTGGTGACTCGCTAACCACCGCAACGCGCGTTCGACAGCTTCTTCACTCTCCCGCGTCGCACCATGCGCGACTCCGATCGTCCTTCGACCCTCCGGGGTCCGGGCCGACATGCCGCCGCCACCAAGAATAGAGCGGTATTGATTCGTCGGGCTCCCTCCGGAAAGCAGCTCCTTCAAGATGCTTGGATCAACGGGACGCGCCTCAAGGTTCGCGCGTGCGTCGTTGGCATCGCGGGCTTCGAGTGGCAGGTCGATCTCGATTTTCAATGGCCGATCTGTCGAAACACCGTCGCTTGCGGCCAACTGTTTCGTTTGTGGAAGAATCTCCAGCGTGACGGTTTTCCGATCGCCCCGGCTGCCCTCGATAGAAAGGACTTCTTTGGTATCGGCCAATCGATAAGTGAGGACGGCCAGCAGGATCAACAGCGCCAAGTGTAAGGAAACACTGAAGAGCCAACTGGACAGCCGAATGGTCGACAAGCGGGACAGTAGGCTCGTTCCGTCGTCCGACTCGGCTTCGTGATCGCGGACACTCGGAAGCTCTACCGCCGACGACGGGTCGATTTCCTGCGGCTGTTTTGACGCGACGGGACGAGCGACCGGTGGGCGAACGACGACCGGCGGCATCGGACGCGGGGGAGCAAGCCCATGCGGAGCGCTGGGGACGGTCGAATCAGATTTGCGGGTCACAACGGGCCAACAGGAAGGAGGCATCAGTGGATCTGCAAGATCCACGACCATCTCCGAGTATAGCTCGTCGCTAAATGAGACCCTCGAACAGCCCAATCTGGGAGGCTACGCGAGGGTAGATGCCGAAGCTACTCCGTCGCCGTCGCCACGATTGCGTCATCGACAACCGGTATGTCATCCTTGATCGTCCCGCGGTTGTCAAAGAGCGTGAAAACAATGAACAACGCGACAAAGACAAATGACCCGACAAAAAAGAGGATGTTGAAGGGCTTGTCCCACGCAAGGTGCATGAAGAACGCACCGACCAAAATCGCCTTGATCGTTGCGATGACCATCACGACCAAAATGTCAAAGCTACCAAGGTCAAAATTTGCCTGAGCGACCGTGATCACCGTCAGCAGCGTCAACGCGCCGAAGACGGCGAAGAGCAGCGGCAGTGGGATCGGGTGGGCGAAGTCGTAGCCTTCTTTGGATTGCTCGTGAGCCGACATGGTTCTGTTGCTTGATGGAGGAATTGTCTTGGTGAGCCCGGCTCAGCGGATGAGGTACATCAGCGGGAACAGGTAAATCCAAATCAGGTCGACCAAGTGCCAGTACAGTCCGACGTAATCGACAGGACCGAAGTAGTTCCTGTTGAAGTCTTGGCGGATCGCACGAACAAGCAACCAGATCAAAACACCGATACCGGCGAGAATGTGAATCGCATGCACTCCCGTCATGCAGTAATAGATGCTGAAGAAAACGCCGGCTCGACTCGGACGCAGCACATCGTCGGGGACGGTCGTGATCGTCGCACCTTCGTCATCGGTGACGTCGTATGTGATCGCACCGCTCGCAAGATCGGATTGGGCTTTCCGCGCGGCGAGTTCATCATTCAAGCCGGTGTTCGTCGCATCGGTCGCGAGTCGTTCGATGACCGCCAAATCCTGAGTGTTCTCAGGCATCTTTCCCGGCGCGGTTACCCCGACGAGCGTCTTATCGTCATCGACATGGTCCCCGGCATGATGATCTTCGTCGTGCTTGTGGTCCTCTTCCCCGTGAGCCTCTCCGTCGGTCGCGGCGACATGATCGTCGTCGTGATGGCCCCCTTCCTCGCTCTCTAAGATCGTCCCCAATCCGACACCGAGGAAGAAACTGAGGCAGACGACAAAGATTGGCTTGGAGCATTCAAACTGAAACTTGGCACCTTGAATGAAGGACGCCACCATCCAAAGGAAGACTCCCACGGTCGCAACGGCGAATGGCGCACAGATGTAGAGCAGGTAATTGGGCCCGCCTTCGGGGTGCGGATTCGAGGCGTCGTACGAGAAGAGGCCAGCCGGCAAGAGTCCCAGATGCCATTTGTGCGAATACTCGATCGCTTTAACACCGAGGAAGATCATCGCACACGACAAAGTGGTCGCGATGAGGGCCGCCGTCTTTTTGTGCTGCTCCAGCTGAGAACATCGGACGGCCCACGCCATTGTCAGTGAACTGAACAGCAAGACGCCGGTATTAATAGCACCAAGTTTCGTGTTCAGAAACTCGCTGCAGCCCTCAAACACCTCCGGTCGCCAGGCGCGGAAGATCGCATACGCACAGAACATGCCGCTAAAAAACAACACTTCGGTGACCAGGAAAAGCCACATGCCGAGCTTGCCGCTATCGAATTGCTGCTCAGGCGTATCGAAGTGGTGCGCGAGATACGAAGGGTGATCGTGGTCATGCCCGTCATGCGCATCGGCATGACCGGCGTCGGAATGAGCCATGACAGGTTTTTCCGGTCGGTTGTTGAATGACGAATCGCCGCGTGAATGGGCAAGTTCCCTCATTCACTGCGACGCGACGTCGTACGGTTGTGGTTTTGGTGGTTAGCGAGCTCTCGTTAACTCTGCGATTCGTCTGAGGCGTGAGCTGGTTCGGGCTCGACCGATGGTTCGGGAGAAACGACTTCTCGCTCCGGCTCGACCTTCACGTAACGGTCGGCCTCCGCGTCCCATTCGATGTTGCCAAACTCGTAGGGATCTCCCACAACCGGCGGACGCTCAAAGTTGTAAAACGGCGGTGGCGACGTGCAAGCCCACTCAAGTGTCGCACCTCCCCAAGGGTTGGCCGGTGCTTTCTTGCCCCGCAGCAACGACACCAGCAACACACCGAGTGCAAAAAACAGCCCGACTCCGAGCAGCATCGCACCCCAGGTACTCATGATGTGCAACCCTTGGAATTCAGGATCGTACGTCGCATAGCGTCGCGGCATGCCGCGGCTCCCGAGCACAAACTGGGGCAAGAACGTCAGGTTGAATCCGATGAAAACCAGTGCCGCGGAGATCAGCCCGCCCATCTCGTTGTACATCTTGCCGACCATTTTCGGCCACCAGTGGAAGACGCCCCCGAGGAATGCGACCAGCGTGCCGCCGACCATGACGTAGTGGAAGTGAGCGACCACAAAATACGTATCGTGCAAGTGCATGTCGGTCGCAAGCGTCCCCAAGTGCAACCCGGTCAATCCACCAATCGTGAACAAGAAGATAAAGGCGATCGCGTAAACCATGGGGGTCGTCAGGCTGATCGAGCCCTTAAACATGGTCGCCAGCCAGTTGAACACCTTGATCGCCGAGGGAATCGAAACGGTGAAAGTCAAAGCACTGAAAATGATCGTCGTCATGGGGCTCATGCCCGCAGTGAACATGTGGTGTCCCCAAACCAGGAAGCCCAGCAGGGCGATCGCGATCGACGAGTAAGCGATAAACCGGTAGCCGAAGATTCGCTTGTGACTGTGGACGCTGATCAGTTCGCTAATGATCCCGAATGCCGGCAGGATCATGATGTAGACCGCTGGGTGGCTGTAGAACCAGAAGAAGTGCTGGAAAGTGACGGGGTCTCCGTTGTATTCGGGGTCAAAAATCCCGATGTGCATCGTCCGTTCTGCAATCAACAATAGCAGCGTGATCCCCAGGACCGGCGTCGCGAGCACCTGAATGATGCTGGTCGCATAGGTGGCCCAAAGGAAAAGCGGCATGCGGAACCACGTCATCCCAGGCGGCCGCATCGTGTTGATCG
>JBCBLJ010000790.1:0-3919 GCA_038520195.1 Planctomycetota bacterium | reverse complement strand
TGATACATTTACCCAATGCGTTCCTCCCATTGAGCGACGAATCCGCCACGGCACATGAATCGATTTGCCGCGGTGAATCCGCGAGTGGGTTCCGCCGATTCAACCCGCGGAAGATAACCGTGTTCCATCCTTCGTGGTTGGGCTTGAATGAGAGCGATTCGATCACAACCGAGTGGACCGTGGCAGAGACGAGTCAAGTTGAGACCCAGTACAGTCTTCGCTACCTACTGTTTGTAGTGACCTCATCCGCGATCGGACTGTCGCTCGCTGCGAACGTGCAGTTCATCGCACCGGCACGTCTGATTGGAGTCGGGATCTGTTGTTTTTGGTGTGCGATCGGGATCTTCGCGGCGAGCCTCAAGGTTCCCTCACCCGGACGGGAACTGCTGTTCCTCGGTGGCTTGCCGCTCTTCATCGGCTGCCTCTGGTGCATTCTCAGCGGTGTATTCGGCGTCGTTGCTTGGTGCGTTCTTAGAACGTAATTTGCATCGGGTGTGCCAGAAGACAATGCGGCGGAGCGGCTCGTTGCTAAACTGGCGTTGCAAGGCATTGCTAAACTGGAGATGCAATGCGTTGCTAAACGATCGGTACACCGGCGCGGTCAATCAAATTGAATTCCGCCGATCCGATCGGTGTGATGCACCCGTGACGCGAATTCCCAGTCAGAGGCCTTTCTCATGCGTGAAGAACGCGGAAGTGATTTTGCGGTGGTCGCAGTGGTCACGATGTTTCTACTGCTCGCCGTGGGGGGCGGCGCGTTTTATCTTCAGACGCGACGAAACGCTTCGCTTCGCGCCGCCGAAGTCGCACGGATGCGTGCGGCCGAAATGCAGCTCATCGCTCAAAGGGCGACTGAGCAAGCGGCGCGAATTACGTCCTCGGACGCCCAAGCTGTGGGTCAGCGGCTGGCAGAAATATCGATGGCGACCGACGACGACGACGCGCAAGCAACCAAGATCAAGACTGTTTTGCGGAAACAACAACAAGCTTGGAATGCCGGTGACATTGACGGCTTTATGGATGGTTATTGGAAGTCCGACGAGTTGACTTTTAGCTCGGGCGGAGAAATCACTCGGTCATGGCAAAGTACGATCGACCGATACAAGAAGAAGTATGCGACCCGTGAAGCCATGGGAACGCTCGAATTCAGCGAATTGGAAGTGAAATCCCTCGGGACCGATGCGGCGTATGTCTTGGGACGCTGGAATCTGAAAGACATCGCCGGCGGAAACTTCACCCTCATCATGCGCAAACTCGACGCTGATTGGGTGGTTGTTCACGACCACACTTCGGTCCTTGAGCCGAAAGAAGAGTGAAGGGATCCGGGGCGTCGGGTAGTTATTCCTTTGCCATGGACTCGATGATCTCCGGTATTGCAGCAATGAACTCCTTGACGACGGGGTCTGACGCTCGGTCGCTCTCGACTTCGGCCGACATGACGACCAGCGAATCGCCGAATGCAATCTGCCAAAACGTCATGTCGTATTGAATGTCGCCTTCGCTGCGCGTCCCCATTTCCGAAAGACTCGCCTTGCCACCAATGCGAGTGATTTCCAGGCCCTTGCTCTTCGACTGCGCAAGGAGAAACTCCTCGGCATCGAGTCCCGGGAGGCCGTGCAAATTGAAGCGGAGCGTGATCGAAGAATCGGAAGGTGGAGAGACCACAACGGTATCGCCGGCTTCGAGACGGACCGTTCCCGAGACAGGTATCGAAACGGTGACCGGCCCATTCGGAAACGTGAACGTGGTCTCTCCTGAAGAGGAAGCCTTCGTTTCCACCGAACCGGCTTGAGACACCTTTGGCGAGTCGTTGCAACCGATGATCATTGCAAGGGGGCACAGAAACACGAGATTGCGGAGCAACGAAAGATTCATGGCGAATTTTGGGCGACGATCGGAGGGCAAATCGGATCACAGATTCTGTGGTCGATCATTCTGGCTGATCAAACGCAGAGAGCAATCAGTGCCCCGCAATGACGGGCAGCGATCCTCGCGCGAGTGGTCCGATGCATTCAGCGGCGAAGCAGCGATGCCCTCGACAACCATCGGACTCGCCAGCCAGTGTCGCGCCGGGGTCTTTGCGTTGTGAAGAGTGTCGTACTTCTTGGCCTGGGGCATTCCAATGCCATGGTGACACGCAGGTGGGCCTCGTCACCGATTCCTGGTGCCCGTCTCACGTGTATTTCCGACCAACCCGATGCAGCCTATTCGGGGATGTTGCCCGGCGTGTTGGCGGGACAACTCAGTGAAGATGAAATGCGTTTGGACCTGGCGCGGATTTGTGCCGCGTCGCGCGCGGAATTCATTGTTGGCGACGTCGTCGGATTGGATCGCAAGGAACGATGCATCTTGTTTGCGAACCGACCACCGCTTCGATTCGACGCCCTCTCAATCGGAATCGGGTCCCGTGACCGAGTCGGTTCGGTTCACGTGGAAGGTAAGTCGCTCGTGACGGTCAAACCGATGCAATCGTTCCTCGCGCGGCTCGCAAGTGCATTGAGTCGAGCGAACTCGAACAAGCATCCCAGTGCTCTCGAGATCGCAATCGTCGGTAGCGGCGTCGCCGGGATTGAACTGGCGTTTTGCTTACCCGCTTTCCTGAAGCCCCAATCGTCACCCTTCAAGCTACGGGTGTTCAATCGTGGTGAAATCGCACGTGGAGTCGGCGCGGGCTTGCGCTCGCGAGTCGTGCGTGAACTCGCGCGACGAAGTGTCGAGTTGATTTCGGGAACCGTTGTGGGAGTCACTCCAAGTCACGTTCAGATGGAGAGTGGCTCGGAGGTGCCTGCGGATGTCGTGATCTGGGCGTCGGGAGCGGCCGCACCTCCGCTGCTGGCCAAGCTTGGTCTTCCCGTCGATGAGGCGGGGTTTCTCGCAACTGATTCGACACTCCAAACCACCGCGGGCGACCCCATTTTGGTTGTCGGCGACTCGGGCACAAATGTGACCCGCCCGCACGCCAAGGCCGGTGTTTATGCCGTTCGCCAAGCGCCAGTGTTGTGGGACAACCTCACCAGTCTGCTGAAAGAGCGGCCGCTGCGGCAGTTCCGGCCGCAACGTTCGTTTCTGAAACTCATTAACCTGGGTGACGGTCGCGCGCTGGGTGAGTGGCGAGGCCTTCACTTCGAAGGCCGTTGGGCGCTCGGGTTAAAACACTGGATTGATCGCCGGTTCATCAAACAGTTTGAGGTGTGACGGCGGGCGACGCCGAGGGATTGAGCGGCGGCACTGGATGAGAGAACATACTGCCCGCCGTAGCCGGACGTAAAACTGAGCGTGGCCGGGTGAGAACGTGAATGTAGGGCTCTTGAGACAAGGCAAGATGATGTTGAGCGAAACGCGTGGCAAGCTTGGCGGGCGTAAAACAGCCGCCTTACTCGTCGTTCTGGCGGTGCTGTCACATGCTTGTGGATGTGACCCCACCAAACAGAAGGGCACCGAGACGCCTGCGGCCTCGGCCGACAAATCGATCGAGGCCGTTGAGTTGACAAGCGTGTCGGACGGCAAAGCATCGCCAATCGGGTTGATTCAAGGCACTAGCTCGAGCAGTGCGTTGGTCGGCAAGAAGTCGGAAGTCGCCGGAATTGTGACCGCGACGTTTTTTGACCGTGGCGAGTTGGGTGGGTTCTTCCTGCAAGAGCCGACGCGGAATGGCGATCGCTCCTGTGGTCTCTTTGTTGCCGCCCGGGTTGCCGACCTTAGGATAGGCGACCGCATTCGGGTTCGCGGTGTCGTGACCGAGATCGATGGCATGACCGCACTGACGCCGAGCAAAGGGGCAAGGTTGGAGTATGAAAAGCTTGGTGCGGATGCGACCGTCGACCCTTTGCTCGGCGTCAGTGCGGTCATGCCATCGATCTCGGTCACGACACCGCGAACCCGAATGCGGTCGCCTATCCTAAGGTCGGCAACCCGGGCG
>JBCBLJ010000373.1:0-7805 GCA_038520195.1 Planctomycetota bacterium | reverse complement strand
TTTTGGAACTTGGTTGCGCTGCCGGTGGCAACCTCGTACCAATCGCGGCGCGGTTTCCCAATTGCCGGTGTGTCGGCATTGATGCGTCAAACAATCAAATCCGAGAAGGCATCTCGTTTATCGACTCCCTTGGTCTGAACAACGTTGAACTTCGCCATCAAGACATCGGTGATTTCAGCTGGACCGACGCTCCGTTCGACTACATCATCTGCCACGGTGTGTATTCGTGGGTACCGGAGGCGACGCAACGTAGCATCCTTTCGATTTGCCAAAATCATCTGGCGGAAAACGGGATCGCTTTGATTAGCTACAACACCTATCCTGGATGGTACTTGCGACGTGGTGTTCGCGAGATGATGGGATTTCATGCCTCGGGTTTTCACGAAACACAAACAAAAATCGATCAATCACGTGCACTCGTCGACTTCCTGGCCGGCGCGGTGCGAACCGACGGCGACGCCTACGATCAACTGCTTCGCGAAGAACTCAGCATCCTGCGGTCGTCGGAAGACAGCTACGTGTACCACGAACATCTCGAAAAGGACAACGAGCCGCTCTTCTTTTATCAGTTCATCGAACGCGCTGAGGAAGCCCAGTTGCGATACCTCGGCGATGCTCAGTTTTCAACCATGGTGCCCTCGGAGTTTTCCGCTTCGACGCAGGAGACGCTCCAATCGATTGCGCCGGGCATCGTTCCAATGGAACAGTATCTCGATTTCTTGCGAAACCGAAAGTTCCGTCAAACGCTGCTTTGCCGAGAAGCAGTCCAACCGAGTCGAACGATCCAACCCAATCGCCTGTCAGAACTCTTCGTTAGCACGCCACTCACTGTCTCCGAAGACACGGAAGCGAGCGGGTCAAACGAAGCCACATTCGAGCATCCGAGTGGACAATCGATTTCGGTCGCCGACAACCAAACCGCGAACGCCCTGCGCCGTTTGGTCGAGCAGTGGCCCAACTCGCTTCGCGTCTCCGCGATCATCGAACAGTTTGAAGAGGAGGGGATCGGCCAGTCCATCCTTGAACTCTACGCTCAGGGCCTGGTAAGCCTTTCGTCCACGTCGGTGGCGTGTCAAACGCAGCCTAGTGCATGCCCGAAGGTTCGAGACCTGGTTCGGCGACAAGCGGAACACGGCGACTTCGTTACCAACGAGCGACACGAAAGAATCCCGCTCGATTCGTTCCTGGCCGCGATCGTCACCGAACTGGATGGAGAGCGTGATTTGGACGCGATCGTCGAACGCATTTCGGCGCGGGCCTCGGCACCCGACGGCGGCCCACTCCAAACGGAGGATCTTCGCGCGGCCATCTCCGCGGCGCTCAATCAGCTCGCCCAAGCCGCACTGCTTGTCGACTGAGACACTGCGCGGCCCATCGTGAACCGGTCGGCTGCATAGCGCGACACGTAGACGGCCGAGTCTCCAAGACCGCGGACAACGCAGCAGTGCACCGAGGGTCCGGTGTACGATGAGCGGCCACAACTGTCATCTGGACACCGCATGGACAACCATGAGAACCGCATTCTTCGCCGCAAGCATCGTCGCCACGTTCTTACTCGAGCCGCTTCAGGCGAAGGTTGACGCGGGACGCCGGCCGCCTCCGAACATCGTCTTGATCATGGCCGATGACCTTGGCTGGAAAGACCTTCATTGCTACGGAAATGAAAACCTTGAAACGCCAAACCTCGACCGGCTCGCCAAGCAGGGATTGCTCTTCACCAGCGCGTATTCGGCGGCCCCGGTGTGTACCCCGACCCGCGCCGCGTTGATGACGGGCGAATCACCGGCGCGGCTCAAGATTACGAATCATGCCGGTGGCCATCCGCCCAAATTCCGTAAGCCTGACACCGACCTCGAAACGCCGATCTGGTTGCGGCACCTGCCGCTTGAGAAAGTCACGCTGGCCGAGCAACTTCAGAGTGTGGGTTATGCGACCGGCTTCGTCGGCAAATGGCATCTTTCGCATCGCCCAAACGGCGCGACCTCTCCCACCGAGCCCGAGTTACGCCCGGAGCACCAGGGGTTTGAGCTCAACGTCGGCGGCTGCCGCTTTGGGGGACCGCCCAGCTATTTCGGTCCATACCGAATCCCAAACCTGCTGGCAAAGCAGGAAGGCGAATATCTCCCCGATCGATGTGCCGATGAGTGCATCGAATTCATCAATTCCGCGCGCGAACGCAATCGACCGTATTTCCTTTGTTGGTGGAACTACTCGGTCCACTATCCGTTTCAGGCACCAAAAGAACTCATCGCCAAGTATGAGAAGCGAAAGGGTCGAGGCATCGAGAACCCGACGTATGCGGCGATGATCGAAGGAATGGACGCGTCGATCGGCAAGCTCCTCGACGCGGTTGACGCCGACACGACGGATCGTGAGACGCTCGTGATCTTCACGTCCGACAACGGACCGTTTGCGGCAAACGTTGATCCGCTGCGCGGCGAAAAGGGTTACCTCTACGAGGGCGGCATCCGAGTTCCCATGATCGTTCGCTGGCCCGAACGTGTCGCAACGGGACGCGTCACTTCGACGCCCGTGATCACCATGGATATTCACGCAACGATTCTTGACGTCGCAAATCTGAAAACGGATCCCTCGAACACACCCGACGGCATCACCATGGTCCCGATCTTGGAGGGCAAGTCCGAGCTGGACCGAGAGTCGATCTACTTTCACTACCCAAACTACGCCTTCCACAAACGCAACCGTATGACGAGCGCGATTCGATCCGGTGCTTACAAGCTCATTCGGTTCTATGACGATGACTCCGTCGAGCTCTACGACCTAGAGCAAGACATCGGTGAGTCACAGAACCTCGCCGCCAGGATGCCCAAGAAAGCCCAGCAGCTTCGGTCCGACCTGGAAGCTTGGCTGGAGCGAACGAAGGCGAGTCACCCCAAACGCGTCCGATAGAAGACCTCGAAGCTGGGCGTCGAGCCGTCTTTCAGGCCAACAACACCACAATCGGTGCAAAATTGGTACCTTCGGAGGGAAGTTTCAGATGGTTTCGAATTCAGCTCTCGAGGCTGTCCTCGCCGACTTTTGAGTGCGCTTAACAGAATCTATGGCAATTCCACGAAATGAGACGGAGATTCATCAGCTCATTGACCTCGCTGCCAACGGCGACGGTTCGGCGATGTCAGATCTGTTTGAGCAATACCGTGAACCGCTCAAGAAGATGGTCCGTGTCCGACTGAACCGAAAACTCTGCGGCCGCGTGGATGAGTCCGATGTGGTCCAGGACGCGTATCTGGAAGCGGCGAGACGGCTAAATGATTACGCGTCCGGGCCACGTGCGCCCTTTTTTCTTTGGTTGCGCAAGATCACGGGCCAACGACTGATCGACACGCATCGCCGGCATCTCGGGGCTCAAGCCCGCGACGCGGGCATCGAGGTTGCCCTCCATCAGACTCGAATCCCAATGGCGTCCTCGGTGATGCTGGCGCGGGCTCTGCTCGGCGGCTTGACTTCACCCACACAAGCGGCGGTAAGAGCCGAGACGAGGCTCGCGATTCAGGACGCCCTGGCAAGCATGAGTGAGATCGATCGTGAAATCCTCTCGATGCGGCACTTGGAATCACTCAGCAACGCTGAAGCGGCGCAGGAACTTGAGATCGATGTGTCGGCGGCGAGCAAGAGGTATTTGCGGGCTCTGCAAAGGCTGAAACGGCTGCTCGAGGAACTCGGTGTCATCGAGTGACACCGCCCACCTACCATGAGGACCCATAAACGCGACGCGCCAGAGACCGAACGCTACGAGCGTTACCACGTGACTGCTGAGGAAGTTCGTGGCCGATGGCTGGCCGGCCCTCTTTGTTCCGCGAACGAGTTCAGCGACGTGCGACGGAAGCACCGAGTGAAGATGCTATGAACTTGGAAGAAATCGCCGAAGACTACCTCAGTCGCCTACGGTCGAAGAACGCTCCGTCCGTGGACGACTATGTAAAGCGTTTTCCGGAACTGGCGGATGAGATCCGCGACACACTTCCGGCACTGGCGGCGATGGAGCAATTCGGGTTGGACCTAGCGGATTCGGATCTGCAGCCACCGATCTTGAAGGCACCCTTGGTGGAGCAGGTGGGGGACTATCGAATCTTGGGTGAACTCGGTCGCGGCGGCATGGGCATTGTCTATGAAGCCGAACAGCAATCACTTAGGCGTCGCGTCGCCCTTAAAGTGTTTCCACGGGTCGCAAATGATGAGATCGGGTTGGCACGCTTTCAACGAGAGGCCCGAGCAGCGGCTCGCCTTCACCATACGAATATCGTCCCCGTGTTCCAGGTCGGCGAGGATGGTGATCACGCCTACTATGCGATGCAGTTGATCGAAGGCCAAGGTTTGGACGCGGTCATTAAAGACCTGCGTGGACTTCCTCGTCGATCTTCACTGACTGCGCCGACGCTGAGTTCGACCGCTTTTCGTGCAAAGGACGACGATCCTGATGCACGGTCGTGGGAAAACGCTACGAACGATTCGTCGGGTGGTCTTCGAGGTGATACATCCGTTGTGCTTCGTGGGTTGACCGACCCATCGTCCGACGGTAGCTCCGCCAACTTTTATCGCTCCGTCGCCCAGATTGGTTTACAAGCCGCTGGAGCATTGGCGTACGCCCACGACAGGGGCGTTGTGCACCGCGACGTGAAACCATCCAACCTGCTGCTCGATGCAACGGGCGTGGTCTGGGTCTCCGACTTCGGTCTCGCAATGACCGATGAAGGGCAATTGACGCGAACGCAAGACGTGCTTGGAACGCTTCGCTACATGTCACCCGAGCGGTTCGAACATCAGTGTGATGCTCGTGCGGATGTCTACGCGCTGGGTATCACACTCTATGAGTTGATTGCTTTGGAGCCGGCTTTTCGCATGGAAGACCGGTTGCATCTCATTCAATCCATTCTGAATGTTGAACCACCGGCACCGCGCAAGTACGACGCTCGAGTCCCGCTCGACCTCGAAACCATCATATTAAAGGCGATCGAGAAGGAACCCCGTGACCGCTATCAGTCAGCCCAGGCGATGGCTGACGACCTGAGACGCTTTCTCGGCGACGAACCCATCGAAGCGCGGCGCGTGCGGCCCCTTGAACGTTTGTTGCGCTGGCGGCGTCGCAACCATAGTCTTGCGGCTGCGCTGTCAGCGGTCGCCGCCTTACTACTGATGCTCTTCGGTTTGCTCAGTTGGACTTCGATCCGACAGCGTGAGCTTTTGCAATTGGCGGAATCGCGTGGAGACACACTTCTCCACAACCTGTATTTCTCACAGATGAACGTCGCCGGACAAGCGGCTGCGCAGGAGTTCGGTACAGATACCATTCGATCGCAGTTATCCGAATGGGACCCGGTTGTCGTCGGAAAGGACTTTCGGAATTGGGAATGGTACTACCTCTATGGTCTGTCTCACGACGCGGAATTCGTCTCCGAGCGTTTGGGAAACGGATTCTGCTGGGCCTGCGATCACAGTCCCGATGGCAGTTTGATCGTCAACACGAAGAACGGCTGGGGCGTTCAACTCCGTGACTCGAAAACCGGAAAGTTGATTGCGGTGAACGAGCTCGGTTCCGCGAGGTTTGTGGACTGGAGTCCCGACGGCGAGAAAATAGCCGTCGGTCAGTTCGGTGACACTTGCTACATTCTCGATGCCGAAACGCTTGAGATCATCACTGAAATCGTTGTCCCAGACTCAGGTGAGACTTGGTGTGTCCGCTGGCATCCCAATTCACGTTGGCTTGCCGAAGTCTCCGAGAACAAAGACACCGAAAAGAAGCACGAGGTGAGGATTCACGACGCGGTTACGGGACGACAACTCTATGCGTTGAAGCATCCAAAAATGGGACCGAGGTTCTTGTCATGGCACCCCGACGGAACCAAGCTCGCCACATCCGGTGGGGACAAAACCGGTGTTTGGCATTTCACCGAAGGGCAACCACAACTTGAATCGGAGTTGAAGGGCTATTGGGCAACGTGGAGCCCCGACGGTTCGATGCTGGCCGTCAGTCGACCGGGCGGAATCTGGGACGCATTGAGCGATCGACTCTTAGCTGAGTCTCTCGGCTCGATCGCTTGGAGTTCGGATTCTCGACGACTTGCGATCGGATGCGATGACGGAACCGTTCGGATTCATGACTTACAACGCGATGGGGCGATCGCGGAGCGCTTTTTCCGGGGTCACGAATCGGAAATCTGGTCGGTGTCGTGGCACCCCAACGGTCGAGCCTTGGCGTCCTGCGGATTGAGAGATGAAACCCTACGGATCTTCAACCTCGGCGAATCAGACAACGTCGAGTTTTCCAGCGGGCAGGCAAGTGTGCACCTGCCCGAACTCACTTCAAACGGAACTCAAGTCGTATTCTCGGTCTTCTATAGCAAAGCGGTTTTTACGTACGACTTGGCTGGAGAAACATCGACGCGGAAGTTGTTTCCGGTGCCGATCGGGAGAGTCGCACCGAGCCCAGATGGAACGACCATCGCCGTGTCGACCGAACGCCCGTCACTGATCCTTTGGAATGTCAAGGAAGACTCACTTGATGAAACGGTAACGGAGCACCAGTTTTTTGATCTTGCTTGGAACCAACATGGCGAGTTGGCAGGAATCACGACGGTGGGAGACATCGTCGTCCGGGGTTCCGATGGTACCGTCCTCCATGAATTGCCTGGCGCGCACGCGGTCGGCAGTTCTGTTCACTGGAGTCCAGACGGGCGGAGGGTCGCATCCATCGGCTCGGGCCAAACGATCAAACTCTGGGACGTCGCGTCCGAAGAGTTGCTTTGGCAGGTCAGCGGGTTGACCAACCAGGGCTGCGCCGTTCGATTCAGCCACGACGGCACTCGTATCGCGACCTCGCATCGCGAGGCGTTGATGATCTGGGACGCCCACAGCGGCGAAAAACTGGCGACGCTGGACCAGATTCGTGACAACTTCGTTAGCCTCGATTGGAGTCCGGATGGCTCGCGAATCGTGTCAGGAAGCAACTCGTCGGTGGCCGTGTGGGACGTCGCGGCCGGGCGCGTGACCATTCGGTTGGATGCACCGAATCGATTGTTTACGGTCCGCTGGAGCGACGATGGCAAGCGGATCCTCGCGGGAGGGAACACGATCATTCTCTATGACGCCTCGCGCGGTTATTCGCTGAACGGATCGAGTCCGGTTCGGTAGTGCTTCCGAAACCGCGACCTCATTCATCTACAACGCCGCCAGCAGGTTCCCGGAAATTTCGCGGCGAATTCTCGCCGGCTCCTGTCCGCGCGATCGGCGCCGATGCGCTCTCAACTCCTAGCGGGCGGATTTGACCGACTTTCCATGCCATCCGCGTGCTACTTGTCGAAAGTGCAGACTCCTGCCGAGCGAGAAACGCCGTGTCACCCTTCCCCTTTTTACGACCGAAAAAGAAACAGCCTTCCAAGCGAGCGAAGAAGCGACGTCATCGTTTGCGGAAGCGAGTCCCGATCGTCGAGCCGCTCGAAAACCGCCGCGTGCTGGCGACGCTCGTCGTGAATTCGACGTTGGATAACTTCAATCCGTCTGCTCCCGCTACTGACGGGGCGATAACGCTTCGCGAGGCAATTCTTGCCGTCAATTCCGACACGGCCGTCGGGGACGCACCGGCGGGAAGTGGTTCCGACACGATCACGTTTGATCCCATGGTATTTGCTGATTTTGAGCGAATTCCGCTCGTTGGTGGTGAGTTGACGATTTCCAGTTCTTTGACGATCAATGGTTCGGTCAACGGTCTACAGATCGATGGGCGTTCGAGTCATCGCGTTTTTCGGGTGGACGACGGCGTTTCTTCTCAGGCGAATGTGACCATTCGA
>JBCBLJ010000001.1:0-57460 GCA_038520195.1 Planctomycetota bacterium | reverse complement strand
GCGGACGATGTCAGTGCCATCACGTCGCTCACCGCATCCATCAACGGCTCGGCCGCGATCGAGCTCGCGGATCGGCTGTCGGTCGACCAGGCGCTGCGGATTCCGCTCGTCGAACTCTATGCGATGATCCCCGAGCTCGATCGCGGCCGAGCCGTTGATGGATGCGGTGAGCGACGTGATGGCACTGACATCGTCCGCCACGACGACAAACACCGCCTCGGTTTGGAAGGTGTTCGCGAGCGGAAGCTGATTTCCGGGCAGTGTGACGGTCCCCAACACCTGCGGAGGTTGATCATCGGTTGTGTCGCCGAGTTGGTTTCGCCAGGCGACAAAGTCGTGTCGATCGATGATGCCCTCGCCGGTCAGGTCACGATACGCGACGTAACGAGGCTGATCGGATCGTGAATTGAGGCTTTCTCGAATGTCTTGCCAATCCGCGACATCGACTTGATTGTTGCCGTTGACGTCCGCCAATAAGCGATGGAATGGCAGGGGCACAAACTCCGATCCGTACTCGGGTCCGTTGGCCATCGTCTGGAGACGGTTGGAGTCGCTCGCGATCCCGGCGGCACGCAGGGCCAAATAGTATTGATCATCTCGCGTAATGAGACCCTCGACGTCGATCGTCAGCGTGAACGTATCGTCGTCGTAGCTGAACCGCGCAGGATCGATCCGTGTGTCTTCACCGTCGTCGCTCACAATGAGGATGTCGGCGCTGGGATCGACGATCCAGGCATCTTGGTTGAACGTGACCGCGAGCGTGTGTAGGGACGAGCGTTGCGTTTCACCGCGATTGACCTCAAAACCTCGCAGTGAAATCGGCTCGACGATGCTGGCAGCCACATCCAGGAGCATCGCGCCGGTGACTTCGACGGGGTCATCGCCATCGTCTTCCGCGGTGGCCCTGATGTCGATCAAGGCTTGCCCGCTCCAACCCGCCGACGGGATCAGTCGAAGGCCAATCAGTTGTTCAGCCGTGAGATCGTAACTGCCGTCAGCGGTTCGTGTGCCGGAGGTCAGCGTCGCTCCCTGTGGCAACGAATCGATCTTGATCGAAAGAGACTCGCTGCCATCGAGATCGCCTGACGTGACGGCGATGTTGAGTGCGATCTCGGTGTCTTGATCACCAAAGGCCTCGGTAAAGAAAAGCGCCGGTGTGTCGGTCGCGGGCGCGATGTCGATACTGACAAAGGCTTCGTTGGAAAGGTATCCGTCGGAGTCTTTGACGGTGTAGCTGAAGCTGTCGTGACCGGAGTAGTCGGGGTCGGGTGAGTAGGTCACCAGTCCCGTCGCGCCGACAATCACTTGGCCGTGATTGGGATTGGCCAAAATGGAGAGCGTGTTACGGTCGATCGAAGTCTCGCTGTCGGAGTCGTTCGCCAAGACGTCCAGTACGATCGGAACGTCTTCATCGGTGGTCGCGAGATCCGTTTGAGCAATCGGTGCTCGCAAGTCTTCACCAACAAGAAAGACCTCGTCGAGCCTGACATGGCTCGATGCAGTGGCAAAGCCGAGCAAATCGAAGGACAGAATGGCGAGCGTGCCGGCGGGAACAGCATCGATGTCGAGTTGGACGAGAAGGCGTTCGCTCGTCGTGCCACCTAAATCAACACCAGGGTCGGGGGCTTGGGCATCACCAACGATCACCTGAGTCGACGCGGTGTATCTGCCGTCAAAGGCAAGATTGAGAAACGCGTCGGAGTCTCGTTGGGCGGGCGCGACAAGCGGATCGAGGGTGGTCGCATCAACGAGTGCCACTTCAAACGCATCAGGAACACGCTGGTCATCGGCGCCAAGGCTGAGTCCGGAAACGGAGAAGCGAAGCGTCGTCGCGGCATCGGGAATGAAGAATGCCTGCCGTAATGACGTTCGTACGCCGGGTGTCTCTTGAAGTTTCGCAACACCGTTTTCAAACGCGACATCACCGACCGTCGCCCAGCTTGAGCCGTTGCCCTCGAAGAATCCGTCACGAATGCCGAAGGTCGCTCCCTCAATCGTTGCGAGCGACTCCGGGGGCAGATCCGGCGGATCGATGCCAGCCGGTGGCGCGGGAGGCAGCGTGATTCGCGTGTCTGAACCGGTCGATGGATCCACCGGCGGATCAAACTCGGGGCCGTCGCCCGACCCCGGCTCAGGAATGTAGACGGGAAACGCTGCGGTGGTGAACCGGTCGGACACCGTCTGGGAACTGAATCCCCACGTCACACCAAAATTGGCTGCCAAAAGCTGGGTGTCGGCGACCGTGATGGCTCCGTCGGAGTCAAAATCAGCGGACGGTTCGTAACGCCGATCACCTTCGAAGCTGCCGAGTACGTCAGCAAGCAGACCACTATCGAAGCCGTCAACACTGCCGTCGCGATCGACGTCGCCGACGACATCGAGCCGCACGAGATACCGGCCCGCATCCGTGGCCGCGCCGCCTTCGACGCCGAGTAAGTACTGTCCCGGTTCGGAGATCGCGAATAACGCAACGGTGCGGTCATCACCGACACTTCGGGCGACGGGATCGAGTCCGAGGATCGTCGGCGTGTCGGCGATGAATCGACTTCGATATCGTTCAACGGATGCGCGAACCCAAACAACGCCCTCGTCCGTCGCGCGAAGCTGAGCCTCATCGATCGTGAAAGCGTAGTGATGTTGTTCACCGGCACCGATCTCGCCGATTGTCTCGTTGCCGGCAAAATCGGCGACCCTTGCCAGGTCCCCGGTGAGCGGTTTCCCGGATGGATAGGCGCGTGGGTCGTCGCCACCAGCGACGGTCAAAGCAGCCGTGCCTTGTTCGTATCCGTAACGATGCAGCGAGGACGCGTCCGTCGACGTGATCGTTTCGATCAAGCGACCCAATGAATCGTATCGATAGTGCAGATCGCCGAGCGGCGAGAGATGAGCCGGCAAACGAATCGAAGTGATGCGGCCATCGGCGTCGGTGACCATCGGCAAGAACTCACCGCCGGAGAGCGTGATGCCGCTCGCGCTAAAGTGCCAAACGTCACCGTCATTCCATTCGCGACGCTGGATCCTGCCATCGCCATCGAGAGTATCCGTTGAGGCGTCTGGCGCGATCAATCGGTACGCATCCTCGCCAAGCAATCGGTTGCTTGGGTGATACGGTTGCCCACTCGCCTGATCGTAAAAGCGCGTTCCGCCGCGCGTCAAAAGCCGGTCGACCGATTCGAGTTGGTACTCAATGCCGTCATCGGGGATCCAACGCGGGCGATAGAAGAGGAGCGTATCGTTATTTGCGAAGGGCTGAACGGCGACAGGATCGAACGTGAAACCGGCGCGTCGGCCATCGGGCAGATTGAGATAAACGCGGTCGCCACTTGAGAGCGCCGAATAGACCCCAATGGCTTCAAACGCATCCCGATTACCTACTGTTCGTGCGTCGGGTTCCACGCCGAGTTGCAATCTCGTTTCGGCGAATGTGAAACGCCAAGAAGAACCGAGTTCCCCCTGGACGTTCCGTTGGAGCGAGTCGTATTGCCGTTCGATCGAAAAGACTTTGCCGTTGACGGTGACTTCGGCGTCGACGTCGGTGCGCAGGAAAGCTTGGTCCTTCTGTTGCGTATTGACTTCGATGTCGCGTGTGGTGACGCTTTGACGACCGCCGATATCCCGCGCCGTGAGCTTCAGCGTGTAGAAGCCGTTCGCGATCGTGCGTGGATCGAGCGTCACCAGCGACGCGTTTTCGACGTTTGATTCCGCTCGGCCGATCGAGACAAAGTCGTCGGAGCCGCGAACAGCAAGCGTCAACTCCCACCAATCGAGATTAGTGTCAGCGATGGTCGCGACGATGTCCGAAGGCGTCGTAAATCGAGTCTCGAAAGCACCAAATGCAATGGCGGGAGGGTCACGATCCGATGATTCTCGGACGCGGACCGTCTGCTCGAATCGGCCCGTGAAGCCGTCGCCATCGGTCGCGGTCGCCGTGAGCGATTGCTTTCCAGGTGCACCGGCGGTGAATTCGGCTCGTCCGCGTTCATCCAGCGTGAGCGGTACTGCATCAAGGTTCAGCGAAAGAGATTGAATCGGTGCCAGGCCGTCGGCGATGACTTGGACGCGAATGGTCTGTCCGGGAAGGGCGGGAAAGCTTGGCGTCGTGACGATACGAACACTGGGCTGCGTCGGTGTCGCAACCGCGTGGATCACCACGTTTCGTTTGGCCTCGGCGAGTCCGTCACTGACTCTCGCGTCAACGATCAATGAACCGAGTTGCCCAGGGTTGGGAATCCAGGTGATCCGTCCGCTGGTCGCGTCTATTTCGGCGCCTTCGGGAAGGCCGTGGGCCGAGTACACGAGCGTGTCGTCGGCATCGGGATCGGAAGCCGCAATCGAAATGTCAAGCAACTCGCCGACGAGGACTTGATGCTCACGGGCGTCGATTTGCGGCGCTCGATTGACGTTGTCGACGACGATCGGCACCTCGATCGAGTCCGTCGCGTTTTGGTCGTCGGTCAACGTGAACGACACGACGTAGCGGCCGGCTTGGTCGAAGCCCGGCTGCCATCGGAACACTCCCGTGGTCACGTCGAAGAATGCTCCATCGGGAACGTTCGTTGCGACAAGCTCGAGCGCGCCGCCGTCGAAGTCCGCACCGGTCACCCGAAACTCGGTGGACACGCCTTCGCGGGCGAACTGGGCCGCCGGAAAAGCAAGTTGCGGTGATCGGTTGACGTTTTCAACGGTGATGGAAACCGGTCGCGTCTCCGAAGACACACCGTCGGTCGCGGTGACGTCGAACGTGTAGCTTCCGGCATCTTCAAACGACGGCGTCCATGTCAACTGACCGGTCAACGGATTGAGCACCGCATCCGCTGGTAACCCGGACGCGACAAATCGAATCGTGTCCGCATCGGCATCGGAGGCCGAGAAGTGAACGATCAACGGTTGCCCTTCCGACGTAACCACATTGGTCGGCACACTGAGCGCCGGCGTCTGGTTGTTGTCGCGAACCTGGATCGTAAAGGATTGCGAATCGCTGATAGACAGACCCGCATCGCCATTGCCGCCATCGGTGACGGTGACGGTCACGTCGTAGGTGCCGATGTCGTCGGGCGTCGGATCCCAGTTGAGCAGTGCTTCTCCGTAGCGAGCGCCGGCAACGATTCGAGCGTTGTCTGGCAGTCCGACAAAGGCATAGGTGAGCGACTCTTGATCGAGGTCACTCGCTTGAATGGGCAATCGAAGTGGGCCGCCGGCCAGCGCCATGGAGGAGATGGGCTCGAGAATCGGCGGGTCATTTTCGGATTCGATGCTGACAATGAAATCGTACCGAACGGATTCAACGGCTCCGCGACCACGCCCATTTCCGTCATCGGTCGCGATCAACGAGAACGTGTAGTCGCCGCGGTCGCCGGTGCCGGGCGCGAAGTGGAAAAAGCCGGTGCCGTTGCCGTTGTCAAAGAAGGTGACGAAGTCGGGAAGCGAAATGCCCCCAAAACCACTGACGGCTTCCAACATCACGGCGTCACCGTCGGGGTCCAGCGCGACAACGGGGATGTCGACCATCTCACCACGAACGAAGACTTGGTTCGCGATCACTTCGATGACCGGTTGACGGTTCACATCGCGGACCGAAATCGGAACGGTCGACTCGATGGTAACGGGATCGTCGGTCCCATCGCCGTCATCGGTCGCTTGGAACACGACTTCATAGTCGCCCGACTGATCAAAGCCAGGAGTCCACTCGAAGGTCGCCGTCGCCGCGTCAAACGTCGCACCCTCAGGCAGTTCGACGGCCCGGTAGGTCACCGGAGAGACGTCGCCAGAGCTGAGACTGAATTCGGGGTTGTCGGGATCTCGCGCGAAAGTGATGATCGTTAACAGCTTGCCCTCGTCGATGGACCAACCGCGCATCGGATCGAAGCTCGGCGCCCCGTTCGCGTTGAGCACTTCGAGTGTCACTTCACCGACAGTCGATCGCCCACCGGCCGACACGGCGATCGGGATCGCTACCAAACCCTGCAAATGGAAAGGGACTTCCCAGCGCAAGGTTCCTTCGCGGGCGTCCAACGTTGCGCCCGGTGGGAGGTTCGTGCTTGTGAAAAGCAGTTCGTCCTGATCCAGATCGAAGGCATCAACGCGATAGGTCCAAACGTCGCCTTGGCGCACGGTGAATCGAGGCGGCGAAGTGATGCGCGGCGGACGATCGGCGTCGGAGACCGTGAGGTCGAAGGTATGCCGCACCGTATTGACGCCGTCATGAGCGACAAGCGTGACATCGGCGTACACTCCCGCGGCGTTTTCGCCCGGTGACCAATAAAGCGTGTTATCGCTCGGGTCGAGGAATGCGCCCGGCGGCAAGTTTTCAACCCAAATGTCGATGTTCGCGCTGTCGGCGTCGATGACCTGGATCGGCAAGACGAGCGTTTGATTCTCGTTCATCGACGCCGAGTCGGGAGGTTGAACGAAGGAGGGAGCTCGATCGGCGCCGGCCACGGTGATCTCCCAGCGTTGTCTGGCGAGCCCGCCGCGCGAATCGATGGCGTAAAGCTCGACTTGCTGTGACTCGCCCACGTCGATCGAGGTGGACCAGCTAACCATGCCGGTGCTAGCGTCGACGGTCATGCCGTCAGGTGCGTCCCGAAGCAAGTAGCGAATCGCGACACCGTCCGGGTCCTCCGCGCGAGCTTCGTATTCATAAGTCGCGCCAGCGACAATCGTCTCCGGCGGAAACGTTGTGAACTCCGGACGCAAATTCGGTGAGGCGGCGGCAAGAAACCCGGGTACAAAATCGGCGGATGAATCATCAGGACCAAGCACTCGAAGCGTCTTCGCCGTCGTCGACTCCCCTGGCGAGAGTCGAACGTCGCCGGGTACGTTGTCGGCCAAATCGAAAAGCCATGCACCGTCGGCCATCGCGACGGACGTCTGTCCGGGAACCGCTCGGCCGACGTCGCCTTCCGGGGTCAGCACGAGGCTCATCGGTAACAACAAGTCATGGTCGCCTTGATTGGTGATCACAACTTCGTAGCTGAGCGCTTGGGCCGCGCGATCCAATCTCGTGTCGGTGATTTGAATGTTGACATTCGATGAAAACTCGCTGACCGCGGTGAAATTCACTTCGTAGCCCGCTGGCAAAGTGAACCCACCGGCACTCTCGATCGCAGCCCCAACAAAGAGCGTTTGTTCGCCCGGCGAAAATCCTTCGACGAAGAGGGAGGCGGTCCGCGACGCTTCGTGATAAGCCACCTCTATCACAACCGGATGATCGCCTGATCCAGACCGAACGGCATAGTTGCCCGGATTGAGCACCGAGTTCGGTTCCGCGCCGCTACCGACAAACATGTCTTCGCTAAAGGTGACGGAGATAAGACCGAGTGGAAGCGCGATGATCGTTTGCTCGGCGGGGTTGGTCGCAACGATCTCGGGAACACGGATCGGACTGAGGACATCGATCGAGTCCGATTGACTGACAAGCACACGCCCGTCGCGGGTGGTCGTCGCCACATCACCGCGCGAACCTCCGCTGGCGACCGCGACCCGCCGCAGGGTCGCGAGGTCGACCATCGTCAGCTCGCTTTCCCGATCACGGGCGACCGATTGACCGAAGCCACGGTCTCCCGAGTTGTGCGTCACAAACAGCAGGCCCTCCAGCGGAGTGTCCTCGGCCCCAAACGCGATGGAGTCGATCGGCGTGTCGAACGATAGAACCGTTTCGGCCCGACCGAGTTCGGTGAACCGGAGCACCGCGTTACGTTCCGGCCATTGAACGGCGTACAGTGTTCCATCGTTCGAAAATGCGAGACTCCCAATCCGCAGATTTTGGTCGCGACTCAATCGATCAAATGTTTGCGTCGCCGGATCGAAACGCTCCACGCCATAGCGTGATCCGACAAGGAGGCTGCCGTCGATCGGATCGATGGCCAAACCAAGCGTGATGCCGTCGCCGTATTCAGCGACGATCGCCCCATCGACCGGATCCAACTCCAACAGTGGTCCACCACCGGTAGTGGCCCACAGGCGGCCTTCGACACCGAACGCGAGATTGTAGATCGGATAATCCAGTTCAGCCCAAACACCGGTTGCGGTGCCTCCGTCGGCGTCGAACCGATAGAGTTGATTGCGCGACGGTCCGCCGCTAACAAGCACTTCGCCATCGGGCGTCTCAACAATCGCCAGTGGCCCGACGCCGGAAGTGGCGATTCCACTGGAGGCGACATCGAAGCCATCCGCAAACTGACGCGCGGTGAAAGGCTTGAGCACTTGATCGAAAGTTGCAGGACGCGATGTGTCGATGCGATTCGGCACAGACTGCTCGGCAACGACAAACAATGGGTTCGTCGAAGGCTCGCTGGTCGGAGTCGCGGCGATGCCAAAGTTGGGACTGGTTGTTGCGTCGACGCTCGGCAACGTCCCGAGCGAAGTCGTTGAGCCATCATCTTCGGCCGACGCGCCCGTTGGCGGTGTCTCCCGGTTACCGGCTCGGTCGCTGGCAAGCGCGAGAAACTCGTAATCACGACCGGCGATGCCCGCGAAGACGCTCTCTCCGCTGGCCTCGCTGAGTTGCCGCTGCCAGATCTTGAAGTCGCCACCATCCTCGGCGACGTAGAGCGTGACGTGCTTGAATCCGCTTCCGCCTTCATCGTCGACGACTTCCCAGGAGACAAGGACGTCGCCTTCATCGTTCAGCGATGCCGCTTGAGTTCGACTCACCGGCGCGATCGCATCGATCGTGTACGACAAGCTTTCCGCGTCTTCGGGCGGGGCGTTGTCCAAAAGGACGCGCGCCGATGCGGTGAACGTATCGGTGGTCTCCGAAGCCGAATCGATTTCAATGCTGTACGAAACAAAGCCCGCGCCCTGACCCCGTGCATTGTTGGGAGGCAGCAGGCCATCTTCGATGTCAGTCCGGACTTCACCCGTCAGCGGATCGATGGCTTGGATCAGCCAATTCGCCGAGCGCGATTGGAGATCAACGCCGGCACTGACGCGGACGTTGAAACCGAGCGTTTCGGCGAACTCCAGATCGTCTTGGTACAACGATCGTCCAGGCGGCATGCGAATCGTCAAGTCACCGATTTGAAGATCGCCGAGACGGAACGTTCGAGGGTCCGCTTCGTCATCGAGCGGAACAACGATTCGAATCTCATTCGCATCACGTGTCGCGCCCGGATCGTTTTGAAAGTGGACGGTGACCGGTAGCGCTTCACCGACGGGCACGAATCCGCCGGTCTCCAGCGTGAATGGCCCGGTTTGGGATGCGCCCCCGGTTCGTCCTTCCTCCTCGTAGTAGTCCTGCAAGTTGAGTGGAAAGAAGATGTCTTCGTCATTCGGCGTGATGCCAGTGATTTGATACTCCGCGGGGATACCCGCACCGCGATTGCCGAACGGTACCCAAGGCACATACACGCGCATCGATTGAAAATGCGTGTTGCTCGAAAGTCCCAGGTCGTAATCGTCAAAGGTCGGTATTGCCGCGACGGGATTAGGACTCTCGAGGATGCCGAGGAAGGAAAGTGAATCAGAACTGAATGACGCGTTGTCCTCTTGAACCGGCGCTTCCAACGTCGGATCGTGTCCGTACCAACGGCGGACACTTTCAAAGAAATCGACGAACTCGCCGGAGAGTCGAACTTGCTCACCCCCGGGTCCCGTCAGCACACCGCCCGCCAATGTCGCCAGCAAGCTCGCGAGTTCTTGATCGCGACGCGTCGGCGGCACGGCATCTTCGGCGCGAAGTCGACCACTTTCGACAAGGTAGTTCAGATAGAGCGAACGCCATGCGTCGGGATCGCCGGCCAGGCTGACCAAGGCGGCGTCGGCAGTTTCATCCGCGAGAATACCATTTCGAAGTTGATCCGCTTCGGCGAGCGTGTGTTCAAGGAACTCGTCCCGCGTCATCGAAGTCGCGCTGGCGACGACATGGTATTGGAGGGGAATCAACGGCTGAATCAGTAGATCCGGGATCGCGCCGAAAGCCTCCCAAACCAGCGAGAGACCCGGCGAGACTTGGTCAAGCGCTTCGGGGCCGTCGGCGAGCAAGTCGAGGGCGGCATACTCCGGAATGGCCTCGTAGATTCGATCTCTGAATGCGGCGAAGCTGTGGTCGTGAAGTTCGCGCAAACCTGGGTAGGTTTGAACTTGGAACGTGAAACCCGAAAAGCCATCGGCCGGTTGGTCGAACAGATAACCACTCGCGGTAACGTGGCCATCGTTATTGACTGCAGAGTCGAGTTCCGCCCACGGTAGATCGACGAGCGATCCTTCGGGGCCGCCGCGCAGGTTCGAGGTGAAACTCGCGAATGGCAAGTTGTAGACGTTTTCGTTGACGCCGAGCTCGGGGACGCCGACTTGATAAAACACGTAGGGCGCGTCGACGTTACCGAGGTTGCGTAACGAGACGCTATACGTCCCACTATCACCGGCAAGGATAAATCGCGGACCGCCGACGCCGACGGTGACTTCCGGTTCGATGGTGCGCTCGACTTGGAAGCGGTAAGGCACGACGGCCGAGTCGCCAGACGGATTGATGACTTGCAAGTCGTACAATCCGCGCGGGACATCTTCGAGATCGAGGGTGATAATTATCTCCGACGCCGACACGTAGTGCTGGTTCACCGGTGTGAGTTCGGCGAATCCCGGGCGCACCAGTTTGACAATCGCGTCTTTGTGAAAACGGGCTCCGCGAATCGTTGCGGTCACAAACGACGAGTCACCGCCGATGTCGGTTTCGATGTCGGTGATCGCGAGCGGCAACAGCTCGGCGAGGATTCGAATCGGCGAGTCTTTGCTTTCGGTCGCGAAGCCGCGCACAAGGACGAAGTACGTCCCGGCTTCGGTGGTCGGCACGATCGCAGCGGGAGTGTCCGAGAGCCTGCCACCGCTTCCGGCGTCGAACGTCCGCACCGTCGGTGCGTCGTTGTGCTTCAGGAAGACTTCATGCGTCGAATCGTCTTCCGCGATCACCGTGACCCGCAAGGTCCGATCGGCGGGCACGTCGACGGCGAAGAGTCTGTCTTCGCTCGAACCGATGGTCGTGCCGAACTCGACATCGAGTGTCAGTTGCGGTGCCGTGACGGTCACCGTCGATGGCGAAGCGGTCGTGTTGTTGCCATCCGCGACGTCTTCATAGACTTCGTTGAAGATGTCGGTGCGAACAATGGCTCGGTAGCTACCGGGTGTGATCGATGGCGTGATGGCTTCGAGCGTCGACGTGTAGCTCTCACCGGGGGCGATTGTGCCGCGAAATTCGACTCGTCCGGCAGCGGCGTCGGTCAAATCCCAAGCCGCGTCATTGGAAAAGTACACCGTGTCCGACCAACGGCCAGAAACCGCTTCGCTGCTCGTGTTGGTGACCGTCCACTGAATTGACGCGGTTTGCCCAGTCGTCAGTTCGTCGGGAACATCAATGTCGGTGATTTGCAAATCAACCGGTGGCGGCAATTCAATGATCATCGGCACCTCGGATGCCGCTGAATTGTTGCGTTCCTGGTTGCCTTCAAAAACATCGCCGCGCAGGCTACCGCGTTCTGGATCGGTGATCACAAAAACGTAGTAGGCACCGAGCAGGTCCGTTGGTAAGGAAACGACGACGGACTCGGAGTAGGATTCGCCGGCACCGAGCACGGCTACACGTTCAAAGGCACCGAGGTGAAGATCGCTGCCGAGATCGAGAAACTCGTCGCGGGACAGATAGACCAAATCGATCCATTCGTCTTGTCCGTCAAGACTGTCGCCGCCGAAGTTGGTGACGGTGTAGTTGACCGCGATTTCTTGTCCACGGTCGGCTCGCGTCGGTGCATCGATCGAAGCCACTTGAAGGTCAGGCGGAGGCGTGAGCGCGATCGGTATCGACTCGATCGCCAAGTTATTGCCTTCAAGCTGATACTCCTTCACGTCGCCTCGGGCCGATTCGCGGGCGGCTTGTGAGGCGAGATCCCATGGCGCCAGAGATCCCGGTGTTTCGAACTCGAGACCAACGAGTCCAAATCCGATGTCACTGGGTCGTTGGGCACGATCGCGTTGAGCCGCCGAGTCTGCGAAAACCGCAAGATGAACATCGCCTTCGATGCCGTCGGGAATTCGAACGTTCGTTCTCGCCGTATAGGATTCACCGGGCGCGAGCGTGCCTCGTCGCGGCACAGATGCGAGCTCATGATCGAAATTGTCGAGCGACGCGTCTCGCGAAATGAAGATGCGATCGGTCCAAGCGTCGACGCGAGTCGCGCGGTCACCTTGATTTTCGATCGTGTAGGTGACCTCGACGGTTTCACCAGAACTCGCCCCGGGCGGGATAACAAAGTCAGTGACTTGAAGATCAGCCTCCTGGTAAACGATCGAGAAATCGGCGCGGGCAAGGTTGTCCGAAGGGTCCTCGAACGCCCAGCGATCGAAGTGAGCGAGCCATGCGGCGTTGCTGCCCTCGTCTGCCGGAAACCAATTCTCGGTCAGCACACGGGCTTGGAATGGGAACAGAAACGGCGATTGGTCATTGTGCGAATCGAGATGGACCCAGAGGGAATAGTCTCCGCTCGCGCCCTCGGGCAACGTCGCCGTGAACTCCATGGTGTACTGATCGCCCGGCGCGATCACGCCCTCGGGAACATGGACCGCCGATCCGAGATACGAAGCGCGGTTGCGAATGAATGTGTCGTCGGCCGAGAGCCAGATGAAGTCACGCCAGTATCGCGTGCCGCCCCAAATGGAGTGATCACCAACATTCTCGATGGTGTAGCGGATCGTGACTTCTTCGCCCGAGCGACGATCCTGTGGCAAATCGAACGAAACGACTTGAAGATTCGCGGCATTGGCGACGATGTGCGTTTCGATCGCAGTGACATTGTTGGTCTCGTCGACTTCCGCCACCGGTGAGAAGTTTTCGTCCGTTTCAGTCAGCCCAGGAAAGAAACCGGTCAGGTCAATGGAAGGCGTCGGCGGCAATTCGTCATCGGTAATCACAACGACGTACTGGCCGGTCGCCGACGGTGAGAGAGGCACATCGATGGACGCCGTGTAGGCGGCTCCGCGCACGAGCGGCGCCTCGCGTTTGTACTCAGAAAGTAAGAGTGACTTCGCACCCTCGGCATTCGGGTCGGGATGATCGCTGAGGTACACGCGGTCCAACCATCCTCCAGGTTGCGCATCGGCAAAGCCGATGTTCTCGACGGTCCACGTGATCGTGACGGTGTCGCCACCGACCGCCGTCGCGGGTGCATCGAGGCTGGAGACGATAAGATCCGGTTGAGCGCCGACCACATCGACCGCTCGGGCTTTGTAGTTGTTGTTGTCGAAGTTGCCCGGATCGTCTGGATTCTCGTTCGAGGCGAGTGTGTCCTCGGGGATCACGTCGAGCGGATCGACCCAAGGTGTGATGAACCAATTGCCCGATTCCAAGTTGACCGGAATCCGCACCGAGGTTGCGGTTTCATAGCCGGCGAGCCGACCGAGGGATCCGGTGTGCGTGATGGTCTCCAGCAAGATGTCACCTTGTCCCGGATGGGGGCGATTCCTGTCGCGCGTCAGCCATACGTTCTCGGCCCAGGTATCGCCGTGGGTCGCACCGTTGCCCAAATTGGTGACGGTGTAGCGGACGGGCACCTCAGCGCCAGCAACGACTTGGGTCGGCGAGACGACATTGCTGACGACCAAATCCGCGAGTGGTTCAGGCTCGATGAACAGAGACTGGAAGGTGATGTTGTTGTCGTTGCGAGGCCATTCCTCGACTCGATCTTCGGCGTCGGTTTGGACGATCACGTAAACATCGCCCCGGTAGCGTATCGGAATCGTCACGCTGCCCGCCTCGGTACTGTAGCGTTGGCCAGCCTCCAGTGACGAACCGTTGTCGAGTTCGCCGATCAGGATGTCGGCCTGATCGATGACGGGGTCGAGGGAGAGGTAAACACGGTCGACCCAGCGTCTCGACCCGGTCCCGATCGATCCTTGGTTGACGATGATGAATTCGGGCGACAGCGTCATGCCCGCGGACAATCGGTCCGGAATGGTGATCGATTCAACTTGCAAATCCGCGCGAGGCTTGACGTCGACCGTGATTGGCTCGAACGAGGTGTTGTTGCCATTGCCGGAGCCTTCGTAAAGCAAGTCTTCGAAGTTCGTCCGCACGAAAAGACGAAAGACGCCGCTGGATTCCACCGGGACGCGAACCGCTTCTCGACGCGTGTAGGACTGACCGGCCGGAACCGAACCGGTGAACGGGTATTGGCCCAGTTCAATAATCGGCGCGTCGATATCACCCGCGTCTTGCAGATACACACGATCGAGCCATCCGCCATTCGCTTCACCCACGCCGTCGTTTTGGATTGTCCACGCGACATCGATCAATGTTCCTTCTTCGGCTTCCGTCGGCGCAATGATGTCGGTGACTACCAAGTCCGGCGCGGGAAGCAGCGTGATCGGAACGGCGACACTGGGCGCAAGGTTGTTGTCGGTAAAGAGGAACTCAAAAGGGGCATCGCGAATGGCGGTGTGAACGATGAAGTAATGATCTCCCGAAAGCCCGTCGGGAATCGTCAAACTTCCGGTTCGTGAATAGACGCCGCCGGGTTCGACCTGTCCAAAGTGCTGGAACGAGCGTTCGGTGCCATCGATCGGTTGAGTACCGGCTTGATCGGCGGCGAGGTAAACCAGGTCATACCAATCGCCTCGGCTGGTGATGCCAATTCCTTGGTTCGTGACCGCCCAAGAGACTTCGGCGATCGAGCCCGCGTTGACCGGCAACGGCACGTCGATGTCGCTGACGATCAAGTCGGCGAACGGCGCCGGCATGACTTCAACGGTGTGATCGGCCTCCAAGCTATTGTTGGACTCGCGGCCGTTTTCGAAAACGCGATCGCCGTCGTCGCTGTGAACGAAGAGATGGAAGCGATTATTCGTGCCCGGTGGCAGCTTAATCGTTTCCAGACGTGAATAAGACGCGTTTTGATCGAGCCCCGTCGTTTGCTCGAACGTTGCGACGATTCGATCATCGGAATCACCGAGCACATCATTGGTACTGAGCACGATTGCGTCGGTCCAAGTATCGCTGACGCCGCGCCCGGTACCCAGGTTGGTCACCGTCCAGCCAACCTCGATCAGCGCGGGATCGCCGATCACGCGCTGTGGAGCGGTGATGCCGCTGACGGCGAGGTCCGCAAAGGGCGCAAGCGTCAGTTCGATCGGCGACGATGCGACATTGTTCGCTTCGCCCGGCGGCAACTCACCGACTTCGTTCGCCGCGTCACTGACGATCAAAACGAACAGGTTGCCTTCGAAGTCGAGTGGCAATGTGATCTCGCGATTCACCGCGCGCGTCTGCCCGGGACCGAGCGGCGAAGCGGTGAATGCGTCGATCACGCGGTCGTCGGCGGAAAACAACTCGTCGCTGGAGATCACAACGCGCTGTTGCCAACCAAACGCCGTGCCGGAACCGGAATTCAGAAAGTCCCACGAGATGGTGATCGCCTGACCGGAGTCTGCCGAACTCGGCGCGATGACGTTTTGCACCGAAACGTCGGCGTGCGTGAGTGTGATCATGTTGCCGACCCGATCGTTGTTGCTCTCGAATGGACCTTCCACAAAACGATCACTCGCGTCGGTCGTGACAATGACTCGATAGTCACCGTCTTCCAAATCCGGCAAACTGGTTGTCATCATTGACGTGTAGCTTTCGCCGGGGCGGAGGGTTTGCGTGAAATGAAACACGCTGCCGGCGAGTACCCGAGAGCCGTCTGCGGTCGATTCGAGGTAGACATGGTCGAACCAAGCCCCAGACGTGGGTAAGTCGCCCTGGTTCGTCACCGACCATGTGAAGACACTCGACTGGCGTGGCTGACCGACGCTCGGTCCTTCGATTGCAGTGGGCGTGAGGTCGATGAGCGGCGGAAAAGAAAGCTGCAACTCCACGGACGCGAAGACATTTTCGTCGTCGATCTCATTGATCGCCGAATCGTCGTCAATGGATACCAACAAGTAATACGTGCCTTCGCCATACGTTTCATCGAGCGGAAGAGTGATGGGACCGGTGTTGGTGTAGCTGGCGCCGGGGCCAACGACATCGTTGCGAGTGAAGTGAGCGAGTTCGAGGTCGCCAGCATCGAGGATCGTGTCGCGCGACAAGAAGACTCGATCGCTCCAACCGCTTCCACCGGCAATGGCGACGCTTTGGTTGACAACGTCAAAAGTGAGTTGGACGTCATCCCCGAACGTGAACTCCGTGCCAACGGTCGGCACGACTCCGCCTTCGACTCGCAAATCCGGAAGCGCCCAGTTGAACATCCCGGCGAACTCGTCTTCCACTGCCTCGCCGTTGGACATGTCTCCGTCTTGGTTCATCGCGTTGCCAACGAGGTCCAGAATGTCGGGCCCAATCGTGATGGAGTACGAACCGTTGACGAATGATGTGGTATCGGGCCGCAGCAAGAATTGATCATCGGTCCCCGAGACAGGCGCGATGGACTGGACCGCCACGGCCACATCCGATGGATTGGCGAGCGCGACATCGCTGATGTCGAAGGTGGATGGATCGATCGGCTCGTCGAAACGGATCACAAGAAATGGTCCGTCGGGCTCGGCAGCACTGTCCGAGGGCGTGATCTCAGCGACGGACGGCCCGCTCGAAAAACCGGTGGTGAACTCGAGCGAGGTCGCGCTCAACTCCGGTGAAAGCACTTGCGTCCCGAAATCCAAACCTTCGTAGAGCGGCGTCCCCTCGATGTCCTCGAAGGTCATGACGGCATAGCGGTCGCCTGCCTGCGGACTGTGGTCCTCGACGCGAACCAAACGGATCGTCCCATTCAATTCGGCGAACCCAGCTCGCAAGACATCGTGTTCCAGGATCGGAACTTGACCGCCGACCTCGAATTCAATCACTCCGGTTTCGCGAAGAACAAGTCCGCCGATCATCAACTCAGGCTCGGGTCGCACCAAGCCGTCGATGATCGTGAACGCGTCGACGAAGCCACTCCCGATCAAGATGGAACCCTGGTCGATGTTCAACGCACCGCTGATCGTACCCTCGTCGCCAACGGTGACGTGAACACCGGTCAGTGTCGGCACGAAAAAGGAGGTCGTCGCGATCTCGATGGTGCCGCCGTACCGCGATTCGATCGCTGAGAATCGATCGGCTCCATCAAGACTGCCGGCAAAGTTGTCCGTGAATGAAACGAGTTGCCCGAGATGAATGACGCTACCGATGCCTTCGGCCAACACTTCGATGCGGCGCTGATTGGCGTTACCCGAATCACGCTCTTCGATTTCCTGCGTGTTGGGCAGATGGATTCGGCCACCGGAGATCGCTTCGAGACGCGTCACGGCCGCAAAATGATCGCCGCCGATGATCTGGTCGACATTGGGCAGTTCGAGCACGCTTCCGGGGCCTTCGGCGCGAAAGAGCATTCGTTGGCTGTTGCCCGTGGTCGCATGTGCGATTGAGTTGACGGCGGGCAACGACAATGTCACGCCGTCGCGGACGATCAACGTGACCGAATCGATCCGCTCGAGGACCGCCGCGGTCGCCGACGTGCCACCTTGAACGGACAGTTCCCCGCCGTACAAATCAGTGAGCAGGGGAAACGTCGCTTCCCGACCATCGAAACGGAGCGCTGAACCGATCGCCGTACGTAGCGAGGTGAATTCAACGGGCGTGCTACCGATCAAATGCACGACACTGTCGACCGCAGATTCGAGCTGGGCAACGTCAATGGTACTGGTTTCATCCGCGAAAAGCCGCGTCCCGTTGACCGACGTTAACGACGGCGCGTTGACTTGTCCCCCGCGGGTCGCGGCGAGCGAGGAGTGGCCGCTCGTTGCATTCTGCGTCACCGGTGATTCGCCAACGTCGGTCACTTGAGCCAAGACCGGCAATTCGATTTGGCTCGCCAAACCGTCGGCGGTGAAGTGGACCGCGCGGCCTTCGCGATTGCCGCTCGTTGGTTCAGTGACTTGGGTGAGTGCGGGCAAATCGATCAAGCCACCGTCACGGGCTTCGAGCGAATGCACCGCACGAAATCGTGAGCCACCTTCGATGATTGTCAGATTTGCGAGTCGGATACGACTCGAGTTTCCAGACGCGACGAAACGTCGTGTTTGTGAATCGACAGTGCTCGAGTGCGAATAGCTTGCGACCAATGGTAAATCGAGTTGGCCTCCGTCCTTGGCAATCAATTCGCTGCCATCGATCAAGGCAAGCGAGGGTGATTGAATGCCTCCGCCGGAGCGAACTTCAAGCCCCCCGTCGTGAAGCGTGGTCAGCGCCGTAAGTTCAATGGATGCATTGTCGGCGATGAAATAGGTGCCGATGGCGGAAGCGAGCGAAGGTAACGCGACCGTCTCATCGATCACTTCGAGCCGACCTTCATCGAAAGTGGTCAAGCCGACAACCGAGAGCGCACTCAACGCGTCGCGCGCGACGGAGACGCCTTGAAGGGAAGTCAGCGCATCGAGTTCCATGGTCGCGCCATTTCTGGCGATGAGTTGCGAATACGAGGTGCCGTCGTCCGGTGAGGTGGAAGCATCGTGAAAAACGCTTAGCGAACTCAAATCGATACGGCTCCCCGCATCCAGTGCCTTCACCGAAATCGCGCGGCGCGACGCATTGCCGGTGACTCCGTCTTCGATGCGAGTCACCGCGGGAAGTTCGATCTGGGCACCGGCTCGGGCTTCGATCTCGAGTCGGTTCCCGAAAAAGGTTCCGCCCCTGATGGTCGTCAACGCGTCGAATACAATTCGGCTACCGGCGCCTTCGGCTAGCCAGGAGCGCTGTTGGTTGTTTGCCGTCGCGGCGAGCGAATAGGACGACACGGACGCAAAACGGATCTCGGCACCGTCGAGGACTTGGAGGTTCCCACCGTCGATCGCCTGCGGTCCATTGACCAGGACCGCTGCTTGTGGACCACGTGCCTTGAGCGCTGCGCCTCCGCTGAGATTGACGTCACCGCTAAGCGTCGAGGACCCAAAGACCGTCAGCGATCCCCCGGTTAAATGGAGAGCCCCCGGTCCGTTGATGCGATGAATGACGTGGTCGCCCGCTGCGAGCGTGACCGTGACATTGGCATCGGGAAGCTGGACAGCGTCAAAACGACCCGGAACTGTGCCGCTACTCCAATTGCTCCCGTCCGCCCAGTCACCATCGCCCGCGATCCAGGAGACGGTCTGTATGGCGGCCGGTGTGAATGCCGAGCCATCGTCGTCGTTGTCCGAAGACTGCCCCGAAGAGTCTGATGAAGACTCGCCTTGCTCACCGATGGAGTCACCGCTGAGGTCAGTGTTGATCAGCGTGACCAGCGATGGCGCCGTGATGGAACCACCGTCACGTGACGTGAGGATCGAGCGGTTGTCGTCGTTTCGGTCAATGATGTTGGCCAGCGCGTCGAAACGAATCTCGGAGCCGCCGCCCTCGGCGACGAACTCGAAGCCACGCCCACTTGCATTACCTTCATTCGGGTCGACGATTTGCGTGACGTCCCGCAGATCAAGGCTCCCGCCAAAAGAGGCTTCGGCGGTGAGTCGATTCTGTTGGCCCGTACCGCCTCGTATCGAGCGCAACCCGGAAAGATCGATGCGACTGCCCAGGCCATCGGCGATCCAAGTAACTTGCTCACCGTTTTCCGAGCTCGCCATGTCGTAGGATTCGATGTCCGGAAACGCGATTCGAGTCCCGCCATAGGCTTCGAATCCAGAACCATCGATGCTTGTCACCAACGGGAGGCGGACCGTGGCATCGAAGTCGGTGATCAACTGATTGTGCTCGAACCGAGTGATGAGATTCAGTTCCGCGTCCGTGTCGTTGAGCACCAGCGTGCTTCGACGTATCGATCGAAGCGACGCGAAGACGCTCGGTTGTCCATCCACCAAAATGGAACTGTCGTCGACATCAACGAAGTTCGCCACCGGAACATCGGTTGCGGTGTCAATCGTTAAGTCGACGCCACGAAGGTGTGTTAGCGCTGGCGCAACGATCACACCGCCGACGCTTGCGTCGATGACCGAAGCCGCATCAGCACCCGCGCGATCGACGATCGCCGTCAACGAATCCAGATGTATCTCGCTTCCCGATTCGCTCGCGGTGATTTGGAAAGCACGGAATCGAAGATCACCTTGATCAGGGTCCAGGATCTGTTCGACGGCTGGCAATGAAATGATGCCGCCGCCCGTCGCCGCGATCGCGTGCTCGTTCGCAAAGCCGGTGCCACCAACAATGGATGCCAGATCGGGCAATTCGATTCGCGAACCCGCTCCCGATGCATTCCAACTTCGGCGCACCGAGGACGCGTCGCCGAGATGACGATAGCTCGTGATACCTGGCAGGTGGATCGTAGCGCCCGAACCGACGGAAAGATCGCTGCCGTCAATGTTGCGAAGCGAGGGTGCATCGAAGCTTGCTCCGTCAAGAGCGATGCCCCCATCACGAAGGCTTTCGATCAAGGGCAAAGAAAGCGTCGCGCCTGAAACCGCGAACACGGATTCACTGGCACTCGTCAATGCGCCCAGAGTCACGTTACGGTCGCTGACGTGAATCCTTGAGTCGACTAGCGAGACAAGCTGTTCCAGGGAGAGGTTCCCTGAAGCATCGTCGACGAAACTCGTTCCCTGTGCATTCGTCAGCAAGGGCGCGATGACCGTGCCTCCCGCGAGCGCCGTGAATTCGGTGCGTTCATCCGCACCGCGGTCGATGATCGACGTTAGCGAAGACAAATCGATCGAGCTGTCCGACCCCGTCGCCCTGATTGCGATGTCGCGTCTTCGGGTGTCTCCGGCAACCGGATCGATGATCGCGACAACACTCGAAAGGTCGATGGCACCACCGGCATCCGCGATGACGTCTACATCCGCATTGAAGTGCGTGCCACCGTTGAGACTTATCAAACCCGGAAGTTCGATGCGGCTGCCCGCGCCGCGCGCCTCGAGACGAAGTGATTGGTTGATGGAAGACGAATCAAAGCGAATCGATTCAACTGCCGGTATCGAGAGTGTTCCGCCATTGATCGCGCTGAGTGACGTTCGCTCTAGATTGGCTTGGCCATCGAGCGTCAGTGAACTCTCACTCCCATCAGCGACGAGCGTGAACCCTCCTCCGAGAACGAGGTCGCCGCTGACTTGCAATTGTCCGAGGATCATAAACTGGCTTGCAGCCGTTTCGATCGTCAGGCGGTCGGCGACGTTCGTGGAGAGACTCCCGGTCGCGTTCGGCGCGAGCGTCCCATTGTCGATCGACAACTCGTCGACGATCAATGACGACGTCTTGAGCTCGACGCCGACCAGGTGCAGGTGTTCGCTCGAGTCGATCGAAGCGACTTCTGTCGGCAAATCGATCGTCACGTCGAGTTCAGCGGGATCGTCGATGACGGCGTCATCACTGGGGCCTGGAATCGTATCGTCGACCCAATTCAACGGATCGTGCCAACGAGTCCCATCCCCGCCGCCATCCCACTGAATCGTTGCAAGAAGATGACGATCTTCCAGTCTTTCAAAGGGTGAACGCCTCAATCCGTCGCTAAGACGTCTGCGACTCAAACGCGCCACCTTCGCTCGGCGGCGCTCGCGCTGTCGCTGCGCAAAGCTCGGCTGGTCACTCAGCCGACGTTGTTTCCGTGCCATCATGATGCCCGTGAGTGAGGCGGCACATGAAGTGCGGCACTTCACGAGTCACTGCTAACACGCAACACGTGCCATCAATCAACAGGTGATCCGCCGCCGTTCCCGGCCACCGATGAGATCGACGTCGCGAAGCGCGAGGCGAGAGCGGCACGGCGTCCATCGAACTGGATGCCAGATCGGAGATGTCATTCAAGACGAGATGCGAAGACAAGATGCTGTCGCGTGCCCGATCGCCCCTTCAAGCGTCTACCCTCCCTGCGACTTGTCCAGCGTAACGATCTGCGCGCCAAGTGCAAGTCAGAGGGGACTTCAATCCACTCCATCACAGGGCATTGGCGAACGCGCGAAGGCTACTGCTTTACCGATCGTCGTGTCACAAGTCGTTCAATGCTGACCTATGTCCGGTGTTCAAAAGAAAAACGCCGACCAATGGTCGGCGTTTTCGTTTTGCTGGATGGGGTGTCGTGCCTAACGACGACGGCGGCGAACGACGGCCAAAGACGTGATCGCACCGAGCATAAGGACGCCAGTCGGTTCGGGAATAGCCGTCACCGTCAACGTCCCGTTCACTCCGTTGGCTGCGATTTGTCCTTGAGAGCCAAAAACGAACAGGTTGGAAAGTTCCACGTCGTAGGTACCGGGCGCGAGATTCTCAGAATCCACAAACAACTGAGCGAGGATCACTTCTGAACCCGGGACGGGAGTCGCCGTTTCAATGTCCAAGCTCATAAACGCAAAGCTGGGATCATTGGTGTCGACCAGGAAGGAGGATGCGGCATTGAAGTTTCCATTGCCATAGAAACCTGCCTCATCGAACGTTCCCGGTGGATCGAGAAAGGTCGCGTTGTTGAGAATCTGGAAGTCACCGGTGATGGCGATCGGCTGGTCAGCCGCGTCACTGGAGATCACCACATCGAGGATCGCACCGACCGTTCCCACATCAACCGTGGAGTCCTGAATCTCAATGATGATATCGGCACGGACGCTGGTCGAGATCATCGCGACCAGCAGGGCAACGGGTAGAAGGAGTCGGAACATGTTGTGTTACTTCGTTGAGTGAATGTTGAGGTCTGGTTCCGCCCAGCCAAACAAACTCCGGTGTGCTGAAGCTAGTTCGGCTGGCAATTGGGATCTAGGGGCGTTGGCTACAATTCCCCAAGGTCCGTGAAGAAATCATCGAGTCCATTTTCCTCGAATCCTTTGCTCGAAGAAGCAGTGCTCGGGCGTCCACCGGTTCCGCCGGGTGCCGTGATCGGTGCCACGGAGCCAGCGACGTCCTGGTTGGACCTCACTAGCGCGGTATCAATGGCGTTGACTCGACCATCACGGTTGATGTCATACGGGTTCTCGACGCCAGCGGAGTTGGGGGCGATCGACTGATTCGAGCGAACCAGTGCGGTATCGATGGCGTTGACGCGAATCCTCGAGGGAGTGTTTCCAGCTCCGGTGTCGCCCACGACGTTTCCGAAGTAGAAGACGTCGTCGTTCTCCAACGCGGTCTCGGGCCCGGCCAAGATCGTGGTACGCAACCAAGTGTTGGTGACATCCCCGTTGGCGATCGTGATCTTCACGCGAGTCGAGTTATTGGCTCCTTCACCGGGAAACAGTTCGATCGTCGGTGTGATTCCCGCATCCACGAAACCGGCCGCGTCGATACCGTCCCAGGTCGCGAACTGAACCATGTTTTCGAGGTCAGCGGCCATGGTTGTCGCCGGCAAATCGGCGATGTCGACGATGATACCGTTGAGGCCGGACGCATAATTGCTGTAGTTCGCGAACGAAGACGACTCACCCGGCAGCAGCGCGACCTTCGACGTGTCGATGGCCGACTCAGCGTTGCCGCTGTCGTCGATCTGCGAGCCGGGAGCATTGGCGTGGAAAATCGCTCGTCGTTCGACCACCGCCATCGCAATCGGCCGGATGCCAAAGCCGACATCGGTGTGCGGCGTTCCATCGGCCGTGATCGTAGTCAGTCCGGTCGCCGGAGAGGTGAACTCAAAGCCCGGGATCGGGATGACACCGAACGTGGAGTCTCCGGACGCCATCGGCATGGTCACCCAGCCATCGACACCTGTCTCGAACGTCGGATCCTGGGTCACCAGATTGAGACCCCAAGAAAGCAGCGTTCCCGAGTCTCCGTTGGCGTCGTCGAACAATTCCAGCGTCCAAGTTCCCGTCGGATTGGTGCCATTAAAGAGGGACAATGGTTCTTCCGGACGGAAGCTTCCGGTGAACGGTGCGGCTGCCCCAGCGATGTCCTCTGCCGCCGCATCATCGAATACCAATCCCGTGACATCGTCGCCGTTTCCGCCGCGATCCTCCATCAAGATCACCCGTGTGCCGTCTGGGGCAACCAAGGAGATGTCGAGGTCGGATACCCAGGTGTGCGTCGCATCGATTTCGACGGTCACGCCGGACACGAGCAAATTGGTTGCCGGGACGTCGACCGTCGATGTCACCAGCGTGAGGTCCGCGAAAGCGACATCGGTGTCGTCAAAGAAGGAGTCCGTCACCGGCGGCGTGAAGACACCGTCCTGGTCGGCATCGATGAACATGAGCGTGTCCGCAACGGGCAACTCATTGGCGTCCAGGATGCCATCGCCGTTGGTGTCCTCGAACACATGAATGTAGGCGTGGTCGTTCTGTGCGACACCGAAATCGATCCCCAGATCGGCACCCGTTGAGTCGACATCCACGCTATAGCTCGAAACCGCAGTGGAAGACCACTCAGGTGGCGGAACGACGTTCACGTCGTAGACCCCGTCGGGCAAATCAAAGAAGCCGTAATCGCCCAGGGCGTCGGTCACAACGCTGGTTTCATCGCTTCCCAAAATAATGGACCAGCTATCGATCGTGCTTTGTTCAAAATCTGCGGTGGTGATGCCCAGCGTCCAAGTACCATTCGGGTCGACACCGTCGAATGCCGAAAGGGCATTGGAAGGCTGGAACGAACCCGTGTACGGTGCCGAGCCGCCCGAGAGCGGCGACGCCGCAGAGTCATCGAGTACGGTTCCCGTGAAGTTGGACCCCGATACATCTGCGGGATCCACCAGCGTGATGGACGTTCCATCGGGTGCTGTCAACGTGAACGTAAGCGTGCCAACGTTCGGCGATGCAACGTTCAATTCAACGGTCAGATCCCCGGCGACAATGGCGGCACCTGCGATGTCGATGGTTGTGGAACCGGGGAAGAAGTTGGTGACCGCGACATCGGTATCATTGGTGACGCTCGTCTCGAGGTCGAGAACGCCGTTGTCGTTGTCATCCAAGAACACCGTGACGCCTGGGATTTTTGTTTCACCCGGTTCTTGGATATCACCGCTTCCGTCTCGGTCAACGAAGACCGAACCGCCGATGCTGGGCAAACGACGTCGTGCACCGTATGTCACACCGGTGATCGGAGCACCCGCCGCCGTCAGCGTGCGAACGCCATCGACGGGGACGGTGAATTCAAAGGCGACATCGGCGGCCAATGCGACATCGGTGTCGCCGACTTGAAGCGGTGCTTCCGCCCAACCATCCGCACCCACCGGGATGACCGCGTCGGCATTAAGAATCAATTCCCAATTGTCCAGCACACCCGTGTCACCACCGGCGCCGTCGCTGACGCTGAGGGTCCAATCCCCATTGGGGTCGATACCGTCAAAAACGGACAAGGGCGTTTCGGGAATGAACGATCCTGTGAACGGTGCCGCGGCGGAGCCAATCGCCGTCGCCGCTTCGTCATCCAATCGCATCATCACAAAGTCATCGCCACCGCCACCGCGGCGGGCGAACAGGGTCGACGTTTGTCCGCCGGGTCCTTGTAGTTCAAAGGTGACATCCCCGGTGAAGGTGTGCGTCCCGTTGATAATGACATCGATGTCGGCGGGGGTGCCACTGTAGCCGGAAATGGTCTGTGTCGAAGTCGCGGTCGCGTTGTCAGCGATATTGACGTCGGTGTCTTCGAGGAATGATTGAGTCGGATCGAACACCCCGTTTCCATTCCCGTCGATAAACAGCGATGGATCGAGCAGGACACCTTCGTCGTTATCGATGATCCCGTCACCGTTAACGTCTTCCCAGGTTCGGATGTATGCCGTGTTAATCTCCGCGACTCCAAAGTCGGTCACGACCGCCGGACCGGTGTCGTCAATCGCGATGTCGACCGAGCCTATCGGCGCGACGGGAGCGAAGTTGCCGGTCGGCGCGACGGCCAACTTGTAGCTTCCGTTGGCAACGTTGCGGAATTGGTACAAACCGGTCGCATCGGTCACGGCGCTGGGCTCCGCTTGACCGATCAAGAGTTCCCACGAGTTAATCGTGCCGGGATCCCCGGTGGCGCTATCGGTCACTCGCAAGTTCCATTCGCCATTGGCATCCAACCCCAGCAAGTTGGCGAGCGGTTCTTGGGGGCGGAACGTACCGGTGAATGGCGGCGCGCCGTCGGTGATGGCTTGCGGGGCAGCATCGTCAAAGACGGTTCCGGCATAGTCGTCACCGTTACCTCCGAGCGAGTCGGCAAGGGTGATCGCCGATCCGTCAGGAGCAACCAACTCCAGTGTCAGGTCAGCATCCCAGGTGTGGCTGATGTCGAGCGTGACTTCGATGCGGTCGTAAGCGCTGATTCCGGAGACAACGATCGGAGAGACAACCGTGGTGTTATCAACGATATCAACCGCCACATTCGTATCGAACGAGGTCCCTTGATCGAGGATGCCGTTGTCATTCAAGTCGAGGAAGACGACCTGGTTCGGCAGGACGTCGTTCCCCGGTCCGAGGATGCCATCGGCTTCTCGATCTTCGAACACGGTTCCCTCGGCGACCACGATGGTACCGATTCCGCGCAGCGTCACTTCAAAAGTTCCTTCATCGACATCGGTCGAAAGGATGGTCAGTGTGTCGGTAATCTCACCGCCCAAGCTGGGTGTGAAGTCGATTTCGATCGTGACCGACTCGCCGACACCAAGTGTTGTGGCTGCTCCGCCACCGGTGATGGTGAAGTCTCCGGCAGGAATCGAAATCGAGGTCAGATCGAGGTCCGACGTTCCTTGGTTACGGACACGAACGGATGTCGAGAGCGTCGTGCCAACGTCCGTCGTGCCGACAAAGACTTCTCCCGAACCACTCACCAAGTCTTCGGTAGAAGAAGTCACCGAGATTTCAGCGGTGCCGATGTTCTCCAGCAACGACTGCGCGTCGAGCATGCCGAATCCAGAACGCTGATTGTGCCCGTTGGCGTCATGAACCAGTCCGTCGATGAAGCGCGTGTTGTTCTCCATCAACGAACGCAGTTCGCCCGGGGTCAGATCGATGCCTTGCTCGGCGAGCTCGGCCAAGGCGAGAGCACCGATGCCGGTCGCCAGCGGAGATGCTGCGGACGTTCCGCCGAACCCCGTCGCGCCCGTACCGGTGTAGTTGCCGGGGGCGTAACCAATGGCACCTACCAAGTCGGTCGTCTCGATGGTCACGGTACCGGCGTTGAAGTTTTGGTTGGTCGGCGTTACGAAACTGAGGTCAGGTCCGCCTTGGCTGAAGGAAGACACTTGACCCAGATTGCCCGTGCCGCCAACGGGAATGATGCCGTCAATGGTGTCCGCAAGAACGGCCGGCTGGGAAAGGAAGTTTCCGCCACCGTTACCCGATGCGAAGAAATACGGAATTCCACCGCCATCATCGCCGCCGATCGTTGTTCCATAGATCAAGGCATCCTCGATCGCGACGCTCGGTGGGCCACCGCCCCAGGAGTTGTTCACGACATGGGCACTGTTCCAGGTTCCGGTTCCGTCGGCGGTGCGACCGGCCATGTAATAGAGCGCCGCTGCGATATTCGCATCGCTCGCGACCGAAGCACCTTCAAAGATGCGAGCCGAAATCACCGGCGAGTTGTAGGATGCACCCGCGACACCGACCCCATTGTCGCCGTCGGCCGCAGCGATACCAGCGACCGAGGTTCCGTGGTTATCACCGTCAGCTGTGTAACTCGAATTGTTGTTGTCGCTGACGAAGTTCCAGCCGTTGACGTCGTCGATCCAACCATTGCCGTCATCATCGAGTCCGTTACCTGGGATCTCACCTGGGTTCACCCACACCGTGAGGTCTTCGTGGTCGTTCGCAACACCGTCGTCGACGACGCCGACAACGATGTCGGCCGATCCACCCTGGTTCACGTCCCATGCTTCGGGAAGGTTTACATCGTGATCCGTCAGGCTGCTTAGCTGACCGGTGTTGTCAAAACCCCACTGATTGCCGAAGAGCGGGTCATTGGGCGTATAAAACTTTTCGATTCGATGGAACCAGTTCGGTGTCGACCAAGTCCAAAGTTCACTGTTGTCCCATTCGTTCGCCGTGGAGATGGTTTCGATTGGGTCGGCGACATCCAAAGTCACGACGTATTGGTCACTCGTGCCAGGCAAGCTACGAAATGACTGTACGGCTTCATGATCGGCGAGGTAATCCTCGACCGTTGCCCCTTCGCTGTACTTTTCAAAATCCGGGCTCACGCGAACGATGACTTCATCCGTTGCGACCGAGACACCATTTCCAAAATCGGTTTCCGACTTGGGCGTCGTAAAGACCGGCAGAAGGTCGTAATTCGTATTGCTGATCAGATCGTTGAAGATCGGCGCAAACGAGGGACCCACGGGCGCATCCGATGGAACTCGGTAAACCGCGATGGAACCACCGTAAAGCTGCTCGCGCTGAAGCCCCGTGTCGTCCCATTGCGGGAACTGATCGCCTGCATCGACTGCGATGTAGTCGGGTCGGATGTTGAGCTCAATTGACTGATCGCCGCTTTGATATGCGATCGGCTTTCCAAGACTTTCCGACCAACCAAGCTGTTCCGGTATGGACTGCTCGGGAACAGTGATCGTGGGGAGCGCGGGCGAGTTCAGAGCATCGAAATCGGATGAGGACGATACGCCGACATCGAATTGGCCGGAAGATTCGTCGGTACCTGCGTCGGACATGAAGTCGTCTGCAAAGCAAACGTCACCCGCCAACATTTGACGAGCTTCTAGACTCTGTGAAAGAAGTCTGCGGCGGAGAGACTGCCGCTGGGATCGGTGAGAGCTTTTCGAAGAAGAATGCCGCCGGGTATCAAAGCGCCGAGTCATATAAAGATTCATTCTGTCATTGGTTGAAGCGAATCCGCCTAACATCAGGTGACAGAGCCTAAGCCTGATCCCTCCAACACGCAAATTCCCTACAATCAGCGTGACAAAACGCCACAGCCCACCAGAGTGACATAGTCCTAGTAGGGAATTGTGGATTTCTCGTCGCCCATGTGGTCGATCTCGGCGTACGTGCCAAATGTGGGCCTTCAGGTCGCCCGAGCCGCATCCGGATTCTGCTGAGCCCCGCGTCGAGAAGCCGCAGCAGCATGTGTCAACACGCGCGTGGAAAATGCCGCTCGTCCAATTTGAGAGGGAGTATCATGTCACCAAAATAGGGGCTCGCGAATAGCGCAAGCGCTGCATCAGCACGACGGTCGGACAAGAGAATGGAACGGAAAGAGAAGCTTGCGAAACTAAGAAAAATGCTCGCACAGGTCGCGCCGGCCGACGTGTTGGAGTCGCCCGGCGCAGGACTCGAATCGACCGATCTCTCGGAGAAAGACCTTGGGCTAATCGATCGCGGGATGTCGCGGCTGATGAAGAACAAGAAGATCAACGCTCAGGAAGAGTTCGCACTCGAAGCGATCGTTCTTAAGCGAAACCGGCCGGTCATCAATATCATCGGTGACAAGTTTTCAGCTCCGCCGTCACCCTGGAAACACCTCGGTCAATCGGATCACCAGTCCAAGCTCCTCAAGGCGATTCCGTCGATCGGTCGAATCGAGCTCCCAAATCACCCGAAGGCACCTTTTGGCGGGACGGGGTTTGTCGTCGCGCCTCATTTGATCATGACCAATCGGCATGTTGCCGAACTCTTCGCGACGGGAACCGGTGTTCGCCAGCTCGCGTTTCGTCCGAATCTTTCCGCTGCGGTCGACTTTCGACGCGAAGTCATCCCAACCACGCCCGATTTGGTTTCGGTCAAACGGGTCGCGATGATTCACCCGTATTGGGACATGGCCCTCTTGGAAGTCGACGGTACGTTGGACCGCACGCCGCTCACGTTGTCGACCCGTCATCCCGACGAACTTCGCGAGAAGGAAATCGCGATCATCGGTTATCCGGCCCGGGATTCTCGCAACAAGGATGAAGAACTACAGAATCGAATCTTCGGGAAGGTGTTCAACGTCAAGCGACTTCAACCTGGAAAGATCAAAACGCGACGTGACCTGAGGAGTTTCGGCAAGACCGTCAGTGCGATGACGCACGACAGCTCGACGCTCGGGGGCAATTCAGGCTCGGCGGTCATCGACATCGCCAGCGGTGATGTTGTCGGTTTGCACTTTGCGGGGCTCTACCTCGACGCCAACTTTGCGGTCCCGACCCATGAGTTGGCTCGCGATCCACGCGTCGTTGACACAGCGATTCAGTTCGATGGCACAGTGCCTTCGACGTCCGAGTGGGATAGCCACTGGCGTCACGCCGATTCCGTTGAAACCGCAACGAGTATCCGAGGCGAGATCAGCACGGGAACGCAAGCGGTTGCGAACGCGCATTCGTCGAATCCGATGACAATGAACTGGACCATTCCATTGCATGTATCCGTTTCGATCGGACAACCGACGATGGGCGACGATTCCTCGCCCGGAGTGACACCAGCGGATGCCGGCTCGAAACCCACCGCCGACGGTGCTTCCGGAAACGAGCTTCTTTTCCGCCGGAAGCGAAAACAACTCGATGACGCAGCGATCCAGTTGTCGTTGCAGAAGTTTTCAAGACAGTCGTTGCGCAAAGACCGTTTCGATTGGCTCACCGCATTGTCGGCCACCGTCTTTAGCCGCATGGCTTATTGGGAGCGCAGCCAGATTCGGGCCCGCGTCCTGAGCAGTTACCAGTTCACACACTGCGAAGTCTTCACACCCGGTTCGATGCAGGCGATCGTCGCGATTGAGGATGACCTCGTCGTCGTGGCGTTCCGCGGCACCGCCAATCGTCGCAATTGGCTGATCAACTTGAACACTTTCGGGACCGAAGCGGGCAACTACGGAAAAGTCCACGGCGGCTTTTACCATGCCTTTCAGTCGGCGCGGCCCGCGCTCGAGCAGTACATCGACCGGCACGCCGCTTCGCAGCAAAAGCTGGTACTCGCGGGGCACAGCCTGGGGGGCGCGTTGGCGACCATCGCGGCCGCCGAATGGCACGAACGCTACGATCTGCTTTCGATGTACACGGTCGGCCAACCCGCCGCGGGCAAGCGTGACTTTCGCGGGTACGTGGCCCAAAACTTCGAGGACCGATTTTTCAGGATGGTCAACGAAGACGACCTCGTGCCGATGGTCCCGCCGGGCTACAAGCACGTCGGCAAGCTGCTTCACTTTCAGCCCGATGGGACCGTCGCCGATTCGATTCATGAATCAATCGACGACTTTGACGACACGATGTCGGAAAAGGAATTCGAAGCGATGCAGGATAGGCTCCGACAGGAACTGGAGGCGGAGCAAGAAGACCCCGCGACCGAAAACATCGCGCTCGAAGGGATCCCGAACACGACCGATCACGGCACCGATCGGTACCTACGCAAGATCCTGACGCAGCTTGAAGCATCGAGCGCGACTTGAGGTGGCGATGAAGACCCGATCGCAGCGGTTCACATCGGTTCATCTCGCTATCATGACCTAACTTGAGCGGAACGGAACAATTACTTCGATGTCCACACACCTTTCGAAATTGCGCGACTCTCAGAACTAGGAGATAACCAGTGAAACGTTTGACAATCGCCGCATCTATGATTGCTCTTTGTCTTGCATTTGCAGGGGAAGCTTCCGCCAAGACGCGTTGCGGCTTGCTTAAGCGATTGAAGAGTCGACTTTGTGGCTCAGTGACATGCTGTCCTACGCCGTGTCCGACCCCGTGCCCGCCGCCTGACTGCCTCGCGCAGTGGCGGGAGTGTGAAAGTTGCTGCGCTTCGACCCATGGTGCTCAGACTGCCGCGTACTACCGATGTTTGGAGTGTTGCGACAAGCGATACACACGTTGTGTCGATAACGGCGGATGCCCCGGAGTGATTCCGCAGCCAATGCCGGGCCCGTCACCGGATTGCCAGGACATGTACGAAGATTGCCTCGCCAATTCGACATGTGCCAACAAGAATTATTACTGCAACTGTCGACTGGATGCGTGCCTCAATGGCCCAAATCGACCCTGCCGTTGCGAGTTCTCTGGACCGTAACGCATTTGAATTCAGTATTCGGCTACGTTTGCGGGCCATTGGGTGTGCGGCCGCTGCCTCTTTTGAGTTCCAGCCTTTGCCTGAATTTGCATCATTGACGCTCGAGAGCCCTCGCTGCTCGCGGGGACTTAAACGCTTGTTTTGAGGTAGAGAATGAACGAAGGAATTCGACAGGCTAGCTTGGTGATCGGTGTGACTTGCTTGTTGTGCAGTTTTTCGTGGGCCCAGCCGGCCACGAATCCAACGACAAAAAACGCTGAAGTGTACGAATTCTCTCCGCTCGAAGTTTTTCGGCCCGCATCCATCAAGTCTGGTGACGAGTACTGGGATCTCTTGGCGGGCTCGGTCTCCAAGGCTCGTATCGTCAATGTCGCGTTTCCATTGTTGCTTGACGCTTCCTCGGATAAAGAGGCAAGACCGCTTCGCTTTACGCTCGACTCGTCCACCTCTGTGTTCGGAAACGTCGAGGCGCAACGATTGAAGACGACTCCGCAAAAGAGGTCTTTTTCGATCAAAGGAAAGCTTGACGAAAACAAAGGGGAATTCGATCTCTATGTCAACGAGTTTTTGACTCGAGAGGGCGACCAAATCACCAAACAGCAGATCTTGGTTGGCAACTTCGATCTCAACAACGGATGGATCTATTCCGTCCGTTACGTCGGCAAGGGCCATCACGCTGTTTTGGGTGTCCGCAAGTCGGATCTATTGTATCGGGATTGCGCCAGCGATCAGATTGCCAAGGCGCCGTTGCCCGTCCAGCCATTTGCTGCTCGCAAGACGGCCACGACAACAACGGCGACCGTGAGAATCGCAATCGTCTATACCGATGAGGTGCTTGATGTGCACGGAAACTTGCCGGCGTCAATCGAGACCGTTGCCGACTTCTGCATCATTCAAACAAACCGTGCACTGAATGATTCGGAGACCCTCACCGAGGTCGAACTCGGGCACTTTGGCCCAGCGTCCGGGTACGATGAGAATGACAAAGACTATCCGCAGATCCTCGTGGAACTCAAGGATGGGGTCGTTGATAGTGACCTACCGAATCGTCGTCGAGACAATGAGTGCGATCTCGTCTGTTTGTTGGTCTCCAAACCATGCGTACTCGTATCGGGTATCGCCTACACACTGGACAAATCCAATAACACGCCGGGAGACTTTGCCCCGCTCGCATTTTCGGTGGTGGAACACTTCGCGAGCACGCTCACTCTAAAGTACACGTTTGCTCATGAGATCGGTCACCTCTTTGGGTGCGAAGATTGGTGTACCGCCACCTCGGGCTGTTCCGGGGCTCCCAACTGTCATTCCTGCCCGGATTCGCATCGGCTTCACCCGTATGTCTACGGTCACCAACTCTTCACCGACGGGCCATGTTCTGTGATGGCCTACGGAAAACGAATCTTGCACTACTCCAACCCGAGTGTCGAGATCGATGGCAATGACACGGGCGTCGAGCACGAATCGGATAACGCGAAAGTGATCCGCACGGAACGCGGTTTGGTCAAGTCGCTTTCTGACGAACTGTAGCTTCCGACTTCACGTCAGGACGGCCTATTGCTTGAGCCGCCCGAGAGTCGCTGTTGGAATCACCAACCTGACTCCTCCATTCTGTGAGGTGTCACTCGGGATCACCGGGATGAATTCAGCGGATCGAAGCCGAAAGGGCGCACAACGTACATCGCCACCACGAACGGCGTACAATTCGAAATTCACCAATCGATCGTGAGTCCATTCACCGGCGTTTCCGAGCAGGTCATAAACGCCAAAGTCGTTCGGCAACTTGACTCCGCGCGGACCGACTTCGACGGTCGGATACGGCAATGACTCCACCGATGACCAAGCGTACCGATTCACAAGCGGCATCAAAGAACGGTCACCAAAAAAGAAGGCGGTCTCTGAGTAGGCCCGTGCCGCGATATCCCACTCGGCGAGACTCGGCAACCGAAAGCCGCCACTGCCATCGTTCGGTGCCCAGTCTTCTTCGCCACCTAATCTGGCCGGCAAGTATGCGGGCGGAAGCCCTTGCCGCTGGCTCAGCCAGTTACAAAATTGCGCCGCATGATTGCGGGAGACTCTGTACATCGGGAGATCGGCCGATTGCAACGCTCGCAACGGATGGCTCGCAAACGTTTTCCTGATTTCCACGGGCGTCGTCGAATCATCGACAAAGGCGAAGAATAGCTTCGCACTCACTTCACGCGAAGCCAAATAAAACGATTCGGAGACTTGACTGCTTGCTCCCTCGATGAAGGTCTGAACCTTATCGGGGGCACCAGCGGCGAACTGAGCCTGACCCGCGGGGATTTCAACAAACTCGATCGGATGGACTTCCTCTCCCACAGCAACGACGACCGTTTGGAATGCGCCACTCTGAGGCATCGCTACTCGACGAATCGCCTCGAAGTCTTCGGCGGCATGCATGCGCAGTGCATGAAGACTGGCGACGATCAACCCTCCCGTAGAAGCTCGCTCCAATGTTGCTTGAAGCCAACTCTTTGCAAAACCGATTTCCGTCTCTGAAAACGAACTTGGGTCAACGCCGGCGACCGCTTTGCAAACGCAAAGCAGCTCGTGCTCCTGAAGTGTCGATGGAGGTGGAAGAAAACCGTGAAGATCATCACGCCAATGCGAAAACTCGTCCACGAACACGGTGCGAAGTGCCGTCCGCGTCCGGTCTTGAAGACAATGCTTGAGACCATCGTAAACGCCGAGGTGCGATTGGACGATCGCTAATCGGACCTTGCCACGCAGAGACTCGGCGTTCCCAATGCGACGCGACAGTTCGTCAAGCAACTCCGACCGAACCGACCGCGACGCGAGTGCTTCCAAAGCCGCGACGAAGTTCGCGCAGGCGTTCGATTCCGGCACGTCGATCTGATCCAATAGTGCCGCCGCGACGTCCCCGGCGGGCTCCTCGCCGTAGTGCGCTCGAAGGTAGTCAAATCTCAAGCGGGTTGAAGGAGATAGCGATTGTGAGTCGATTTCCGTTAGCAGCGCGGGAACGTGCTCCGCCGATCCCCGAAGCATCGCCAAGTGCGTCCCCACCGCTTGGTGATTCGCATCAAGCGCCGCTCGAATCTGCGTGCGAGCTGCTTGTCGATCAAGTTGATTGCGATAGGCCAACCACGTCACGGAAAGCACTGCGACGAAGACCGCGAGACACAAGACGCGCGAAAGGTAGTAGCGGTCCGCGGCATGGATCAGACTTTTCTCTCGAGCGCTATATCGACTGCGTGAGGTCCCAAAGAGGATGGAGGCGTACTCCAACAGCGGCGGGAGGCGTCGACTATCCGATGAATTGGTCCATTCCTGTGTCACGGCCTTTAAACACAACTCCGCCCGTCCGGTCCAAGACTCGCGTTGCTGCTGTGTTAACCAACGACGAACCGGGCCAACAAGTATGTCGTGCGTCAGCTGATACCGCACCGCCGGCCGATCGGAAACTTCGCCCGTCGCGTGGCTCGACGAGATCCCTCCAGCAGAAGCTCCGTCGCCAGATGGTGGTTCCTCTTCGGCAACTCGGGTGAGAACCCTGGTCTCCACCTCGAGTACGTCGAGAATCGGTGCGAGGGGATTTTCATCGCCCGCGACTTGTGACTGCACCGGCAAGCAGCGAACGGCCAACTCCTGCTCCGTCAGCGCCGACGCCTTGATCGATGCGCCGCTCTCGGGGATCAACTCACTCAAGATGCTCTTCACAAGCGGGAGTCGATGCCTTCGATCAACCGCCGCATGCTTCGCCGAAAACTGCTCTTCGAGATAGCTGATCCCGAACGCCTCGAGGCCCCCCGCCTTATCAAGACGATGGCCTCCCCAATCCCGATCCTTCATGATATCTGCGAACAATGCGATATGAGCGGGAATGACCTTTCGGTCTTCTGATAGTCGATCTACAACCTGGTCGACAAACCTCTTCTCCTGACGACTCAACTCGTCACTTCCGGGCAAAGCACCATACGCGCGACCAAATGCGGTCAAGACCTTCCTGCTGTGCCGGAGGTCAAACAACTGCAGAGGCCGCGAGTTGGTTCCGTCTTGAATCTGTTCGTCGAGGTGGCGAAGAAAGCTTTGTGTGGGTAGCCAAAAATCATCGCGCACCAGCAGGAGACACTGAAGGTTCTCTCCATCGCATTGCCGAAGCGCCTCGACCAATTCCGCACTCGCGTTCTCTCGGCCAACATCGAGCCACTGCTCAAACTGGTCCAGAACAATCAGGAGTTTCGAGCCCGAACGCAACCCCTTTCGAGCGCGGCGCAAAAGGTCGCTCAACTGATTGTCCGACTCGGGCGGCAAATGAACGTGCTTTCGCAGACTTCGCCGAAGATCCGTTTCCGTGTGTTGTTTCGAGCAGGCAATATACACATGCCGAAAACGGCGGGGAAGTCTGGGGATCAATCCGGCACGCACGAACGAACTCTTGCCACTTCCCGAAGGCCCGTAAATCAGTCCGATCGGCAGTTCCAGATCCGTGGATGTCAGTCGTTGCACCCAGAATCGAATCGAATCGGGAACACCGAACCGGTCGCGCGGTCCGGGCAACAACGAGAGAAAAAACTCCGCGTCTCCAGAGTCAAATGAACGTAGCCCCTTCGGGACGACGGTGAGTCGCGAGTCTTTCGGGTCAGAGTCTGCGTCGACTTCGACGGGGTTGGGACGCGAAGGGGCGGCCGATTCCGTAATCATGGAGTTGCCCAACGCGAGACTTTTCTCGAGAAAGAATAAGTCTTCGATCAACTCCGCAGCACTCTGATATCGCTCCGGCATCAAGGGTGCCAAACACCTCGCGCAAATCCGATCGATTTCGAGAGGAGCCGCCTCATTGATTTGCCGGATCGGCTTGGGCTCACGCGTGGTGCACTCCACGAGCAAATCAGCATAGGTTTCCGACACGAACGGATAGCGTAGCGTGAATGCCCAGTACAAGACCACACCGAGCGACCAAATGTCCGTCCGACCATCCAGCCGGTGCGTCTCACGTCGCAACTGCTCCGGCGACATGAACTTGAGTGTTCCCGCCAGCCCTTTGCCGAGTTGGTGCAACGGCATGTCATCGTGAATCGCAAGCCCGAAGTCCGCGATTCGTGCGTGGCCATCGCCGTCGATCATGATGTTGGAAGGCTTTAGATCGCGATGCACGACGCAATGCTCGTGGGCGAATCGTAAGCCTTCGGCGACTTGGCGAATGAGTTGCACCAAGTAACTGGCGTCGGGTCTCCCGCGACAGACATCGCGAAGCGTTCCACCCTCGACGAACTCCATCACGACGTAAGGGATCCACTCGCTGGTCCGGTCCACGTCATACACCGGGATAATCGCCGGATGTTTCAAGTTTGAGACCGCGCGCGCCTCGCTGACGAATTGATCCCAAACCGTCTGATCGATCGGCCGATCGAGTCGCGGAATCTTGATCGCGACATTGCGATTGAGGCGCGGATCGTGTGCGAGAAAGACCCGACCGAATCCACCGGTGCCGAGCTCATGAAGTATCGCGTAGCGGTCAATCGCTTTGAGCGCCGGATTCTTTTCGTCCGGGTTGATGAAACTTGCGTCGTCGGCCCGCGAGTCATACAGGAGCGTTGCGCCGTCGCTTTCTTGATCCTGATTCACTTCCCGCATCGGGCCATGTTGCCGCGGGGGCGACTGTGAAGTCGGCGGTTCGGAGTCACGGTACTCGCCAGCATTGTCCTCGCCATTAGGTTTTGACATCGGATCACTTGTCGAAGCGGATGCGAATGAGCGAGAGCGGTGCACCGGCACCGTCCATCGATGCCCTGAGCCCATATTAGCCGGTCAAATCACGGGTCGCACGCATCGAAAAGGCATCCCTGGTTACCCTGCCTTTGGTAGTCAAGCTCCCTGCTTTGACGAATTCTTCCTGGCGATTGGCTGTGCTTGGGACGTTTGCGAAGGATTTTCGGTAAATTGCGCCGCTGCGGCAGTAAGTTCCAGACGGCATTGCCGCCCCTCCTCCTCCCACCACGCACGGACAGACGATGAGACGGTCGACCCTTTTTACGGTTTCGGCGATCCTCCTCGTGGGCTCGGCCCTTTTCGCGCCCTTGGAAAACGAGTCGCGGCCCGCGCCTGCCCGTCGCGATGCACCGCATCGCGGCGCCACAGACGTCGTCGCACCGTCGCCCGTCGGCCACCCCTTCTTTGCCAGTCCGCACAGCAAGCCGATTGCCGTCTGCAACGAACACGTGTTTGTCGTCAACACTCAGTCGGACACCGTCGATGTTATCGAGAAACGGTCGCGTGAACTCGCGCACCGAATCAACGTCGGCGTCGACCCCGTCAGCATCGCGGTCCGGCCCGATACCAAAGAAGTTTGGGTGTCGAACCATGTTTCCGATTCGGTGAGTGTCATCGACACCGATCCGACCAGCGCGACACACCTGCAAGTCATCGCAACGATTCAAGCATTCGATCAGGAAACCAAAGCGACCCGCTTCGATGAGCCCGTCGGCATTGCCTTTGCAGGTAACGAAAAAGCCTACGTTGCCCTTTCCTCGGAGAATGAGGTCGCCGTCATCGATGTCGCCGAGCGGACCATCACCAAACGGCTTTCCATCGCCGCACAAGATCCGCGTTCGATCGTCGTCAAAGGCGATCGGCTTTATGTGGTCCCCTTTGAGTCGAACAACAAGACTCAACTCTCGGGTGGTTCACGAAATGAAATCGATGGAGACCTCGTCACCTTCGACGCATGGCAACACTCGATTCTTCACAACAACGTGCTGTCGCTGGGGCATGTCGTCGACATCGTGAAGCACCCCGACGTCCCCGACAAAGACTTGTTCGTTTTCGACACCGCGACCGATGAGTTGATCGAAACCGTCGACACGCTGGGAACACTGCTCTATGGAATGACCGTGGACTCCAAAGGCAACGTGTTTGTGGCTCAGACCGATGCCCGCAACCATGCCAACGGGCGATCCGGGACGAAAAAGCACGGCTTGGCTGAACTCGAGAACCGTGCCTTCTTGAACCAAATTACCAAAGTCCACGTTACCGACGGTACGCCGCGCACGGCTGAATTCTTCGAACTGGAACCACTGCCGCCGAATCAACCCGAACCGGGTCAAGCTCTGGCAACGCCGTTTGGTATTCAGGTGACAAACGACGATCAAACACTCGTGGTCACCGCTGCTGGGTCCGACAAGCTATTCACCGTCGATGCCGAAAGCGGTCAAGTCCTCGGTCGAATCTCCGTCGGAGCCGTCCCGCGAGGCGTGGCGTTGCAACATGATGAAGACGGCCAAGCGACGTCGGCGTGGGTCTACAACGCCGTCGCGAACACCGTTTCGGTGATCGATCTCTCCGACCTCACGGAACCCCGCGTCACCGGGTTTCTTGCATTGGAAGATCCAACCGACCGCGATGTCAAACTCGGACGCACCTGGTTTAACGACGCCGATGCATCGACGACGGGGACCTACTCGTGTGCGAGCTGCCACCCTGACGGACACACCGATCAATTGCTCTGGGTGCTGAAGACTCCCGTGGTCACCGGCGGCAATCAAATCATGCCACGCTCGACGATGCCGATCCGCGGGCTACGCGACACCGCACCTTTTCACTGGGATGGGATCCCTGGCGACCCCTACGGTGGAAACAACAGTGCCAACGTTTATGGCTCCGTCGCACCCAACAGTGACCCCGATCGTCCCGAGAGCACCACGCGCCACCTGATCGACGGTGGACTCGCGTCGACGATGCAAGCCGTCGGCGACAAGACGATCAACGATGAGGGTAAGAGCGGTGCATTCACCGCAACCCAGCGCGACGAGATGGCCAAGTTCCTTCTTTGCGTCCCATACCCGCCGGCGCAAAAGCGTGCCTATACCAACGTCGTGTCGAATCGTGCCAGCGATGGCTTTGAGCTCTTTCATATCAAGGGCCACCACGATGAAAAACCCAAACCAAACGTTTGCGGTGATTGCCACCGGATGCCATTTCTGGTCAGTACCAATACCCCGGGTACCGGCATGGACGCGCCCACGTGGCGTGGCGCGAACGATCGATACCTGATCCTGCCGCAAGGTCGATTGAACATCGTCGAGTTCGATTTCTACCACCGCGTCGCCGAAGAGGGCGCCCCCGAAAAAAAGATCTGGCAATTCTCTTGGCAAGGGCAGCAGCGTTTTGACCCCATCTGGGACATGGTTCTCGAAGGCAGTACGGGCGTGTCAGGTGCCTTCGCACGGCAGATGACGCTCAACCAATCGACAGCGGATCAACCGCTGACGGCGGACCTGTTGGACGCGCTTGAAATGGCCGCGACCGAACAGTCCATCGTTCTCGAGGCCGACGGAGTTCTGCTCGGGAAAGACTCTCAACCCATCCAGTTACAGTTCTTCGACGGATCGTATTTGGTCAAGGAAGACCCTTCCAAGAGAATGAGTCGCGAAACGCTGATCGCCCTTGCCGCCGAAGGGAAGTTCGTCGGAACGTTTAGCGCTCGCCACGGCGACGCGTGCGGACCCCAGCACCCGCAACCGGCGCTCTGGACGCTAGGACCGATCGAACAGCAACGCGGACACCAGGAGTTTCCGATCCTGCATCCACACTCACGCGTGATGGTTCTGAGCGGTCGTCATGTCGATTCGGAGGCGCACGTGATTGTCGACGGCAGACGTGTCGCGGCGACGGTGGCAGTGGCGGATGACGAGTCGATTGAGATCGAATTGGCATCGCTGCCCGATGATGGCAGACACCTGCTTCAACTTCAGAATCCGGGTGGCGCGTTCAGCAACGACTTCCTCTTTCACGTCGTTGATTCAGCCGAGGCGGCCGAAGCCCTAGTGGAGAGTCGGCGGGTCGAAGACATGGACATTCGGGAGTCGATCGCCCAAGCCATCGCCGAGGACGACGTGCATGCCGTTCGTCGTCATCTAAATCGTCGACAGCAACAGCGGCGCGTCAATGACCAGGAACCACGAACGGGTTCGACACCTCTCAGCCATGCCGCGCTTCACGGCCGTCGCGCGATAGCCGAAGTCCTGATTCGGCGGGGAGCGAACGTGAACGGCGAAAACCGCGACGGCAACTCGCCACTCCATGTCGCGGCGTTTTTGTGTCGCGAAGACTTCGTCAAATTGCTCGTCGACAAAGGTGGAACAGTGTCCAAAAAGAACCGACGTGGCCAGACTCCGGTCGACGTCGTAACCTCCGAATGGACCGAAGAACTCGCTGGCTTTTATCAGGCCATCAGTGATTCGGCGAACTTGAATCTCGATCTGGAAGAGATTCAGAAACAGCGTCCGAAAATCGCCCAACTGCTCCGCGACGAATCCTGAACCGGTCACCGGAGCTTGCTACTCCGCGTCAGACTCAATCGCCTGGAGCGCGTCGAGAATCATTTGGTATTGATCGTTGCAGCCCGAGCAAGCTTGCAGATGTTCTTTCACCAGCACCATGAGACCGTCGATCGGTTCGCCGTCGAGGATTCGCTGCGCATACTGATCGAGAATTTCACCACACTGAGGGCAGCTCAATTCGGCATCGTGGGTCTCCACAATCATGTTCAGGAGCCAACCGACTTGTTGTGAGTCTAGTGCCATCGTTCGCCTCAGTTCAGTGCCGCTTTAACATCGTCGATGGTGAACCCAGCCGCCTCAAGACCTCGGCGCAACTTTTTTCGAGCATCGTGCAAAACTTTGTAGAGCGCGTTCGCGTTCGTGTTCTGTTTTTCCGCCACCTCCGCGAGTGGCATTCCACGGAGTTCAGCCGTGATTGCCGTCCACTGTCGCTCACTGAGCTCATTCTCAATAAGCTTGTGAAGCGTCGCAAACATCTCCGAACGCCGAGCCTGATCCTCCTCCGCGTCGAGATTGCCCATCGGGACGCTCGGGTCAAAATGAGCATCCGCGGTGAGCGCCTCGAGCGAAACATTTTGCCACTCGCGACGTCGCATGTTGCTGACGGCCGTTCGGACGGCAATCGTCACGGCCCACGTCCGAAACTTGCTCCGACGCTCAAACGTCGAGAGCTTACTGAGAATCTTGAGAGACGCCTCTTGAGCGACATCTTCCAAGAAGGCATCGTCTACCTTGCCCCTCTTTGACATGCTCGCGGAGAGACCCCGCAGAAGCATGTCCCCAAGATCAACCAAGGCCGCGTCACGAATCACCTCGTCTTCGGATGCTAACTCGGTTATCCAATCGTCATCACTGCGTCGCAAACTTTCCACAAGTTGACCATTCTTGCGTGCATTTATCGGCGGCGAAGTCCCTCCGTCAAAACGCCATCCGAGGAGGATAACATCTAATCGGGACTTCTAACCACCATGCACCATCCGCATTCGTCAACCCGCGAGCGCCGCGTGAAGCGACTCCTTCGACTGGACCCCCACGAGTTGATCCTGAACCTGCCCGTCGCGGACAACCAAGAACGTCGGGATCGACCGCACGCCGTACTGGGCAGCTAATTCGGGACTCTCATCGATGTTGACTTTCACGACTTTGGCGTCCTGTCCGAACTCATCGGCGACTTCATCCAACACCGAGGACATCGCACGACAAGGCCCGCACCAATCGGCGTAAAAATCAACGAGTGTAGGGACGTCCGCATGCAAGACGTTGCTTTCAAACGATTCTGAACTGACATGGTGAACAGACATGGTTGTTCTCCTTCTGTGCCGTTTGGCAGACAATTTGGGAAAGGATTCTTGTTCGTGTTTGGGACGCCGGAAATCACTCGATCTTTCGTGTGCCTGGCGAAAAACCTTTTTCCAGCGATCCGGGGTAAGAAAGTTCGTCTCGTGACATCGGTGACACACGCCGCATCGGCAAACACCACAACCAAAAAGGAAAAGTCATGTCATACGTCGTTAAAAACAGTGTTGCGCTCGTCACCGGTGCCAATCGAGGGATCGGTAAAGCCATCGTTGACGGGTTGGTCTCTGCCGGTGCCGCGAAGGTCTACGCGGCGGTACGAGACGTCGCGAGTGCGGACGCGCTCGTTCGGCAACACGGTGACAAAGTGGTTCCCATTGAAGTGGATCTCTCGCGACCAGAAACCGTCCAAGCCGCCGCCGAGCGTGCCAAGGATGTCACGCTGGTGGTCAATAACGCCGGTGTGTTGCGAACGGCAACACCACTGGATCAAGCCGCCTTCGAAGCGCTGGATTACGAGATGGACGTGAATGTCAAAGGTCTGATCCGCGTCGCTCAAGCCTTCGGTCCGGTGCTGACGAGCAACGGCGGCGGCGCACTGGTCCAACTGAACTCCGTCGCGTCGATCCTCAACTTCGCGGGCTTTTCAACCTACTCCGCATCAAAAGCCGCGTCCTACTCGATCACGCAGGGCCTGCGATCACTTTGGGCCGACGCTGGCGTCGACGTCGTCAGCGTGCACCCCGGTCCCATCGCGACCGACATGGCCGACGAAGCGGGTCTCGAGGGTGGCGAACCACCGTCCGTCGTTGCTGACTCCATCATCGAAGCACTGACAACCGGTTCGTTCCACGCCTTCCCCGACTCTATGGCTCGCCAAATCGGCGAAGCGTATCGGGGCTATGCCGACAGCGTGATCGAAGCGGCACCGGTCGAGGGCTAGGTGACGCGCGACCGTGCAGATGTTCGCGAACGACCGCCTCGGGTCAGCTTCGAGGCGTTGAGGTCACGGGTCAGTCGAACCCAGCCCGCGATTGAAGACGGCGACACTTCCATTGCCGTCCAACGGGTCACTCAACGTCGCTGGCTGCCCTTGGGTCCACTTTGAGACTGCCGAGGTAAGCCACCAGATCACGGAGTTCGCGAGGTGACAGATGCTTGGTCAAGTCAGCCGGCATCGACGACTTGCCTTTCTTTCGCAGCTCGATGTCCTGCTGCGCGATCTGCTTCTGCGAACCATCGGCCATGATCAGTTCGATGAATTCGTCGTTCTCCGTCTTCACGATTCCGGTAAGGACGTTGCCGTCCAAGTCGGCGATCACGGCGGTCTCGTAGCCCTTGGCGATCGTCGCGTCGGGCAGACAAATCGCTTCCAGCAGATAGCGAGCGTCCCGATCTTTGCCAATCAAAGTGAGATTCGGTCCGACCTCGCCTCCAGCACGATCGACCTTGTGACAACGCACACACGACAATTCGGTCTTGCCGAAGAACAGGTCGCTGCCACGCTGGGGATCGCCACCTTGAAGTGAATCAAGCCATTTCCCAAGTGCATCGGCAGTTGCGACGTCACTCTGCTTGGTGCGAAGTTGATCGGCCAGAACCGGCGCCAACCGCCCCTGCGCCGCTTCGACAACGTTCAAGCGGACTTTGGGGTCCAGCGAACCATCAAGGTAGGCCGCGACGGCGTTTTCGATGGCCTGCTGTGCCGGAGCGGTCTTGACGGCGGCTAAGACATCCCACGCCCGTTGCCGAATCGTCAAGTCACCGTTGGTGGTCGCACCCACAAACCGATCGACCTGACTCTCCAGCGCATGCTTGGCGAGCACGTTCATCGCGGCGAGGCCGATGGCGCCGCGGGTCTCACGCGGAAACGATGCCGCAAGCTTCGCCGCCGACGCAGGCCGCAACCGAGCCATTGCCGTCAGCGCGTTGGCACGGGTCGCTTCACTTTGGTCAGCGTCGGCCACCTGTTGTGCCAAGACACCCGCTATCTTGGTGATGCCCAACAGTGATGCCGTCTCGATGGCTTCCAATCGAACGGGCTCGGACGCCGTCATCAGCAGGTCGATCTGAGGCTCCAGTGCGGCGGCCGCAATCGCCGGATCGCGCGCCTCGAGCGGGCGATAATCACCCAGCACTCGGTCGATCGGATCAGGTTTGCTCCAATCCGCCAACATTCGCAAGGCCTCGATTCGGGCCGTCTCGTTGGCGTCCGAACGCGTCGCGAACTCGGCAAGCGCTGCGGCGGTCGTTTCGGTTCCGACCCGAAAATTCGCGTTGAGTATCCGCCTCGCGAGCGGCAACGAATCGATCCTGGTTTTGATGGCTGCGGCCAAATCGCTCATCGCAAAGTTGAGCGGAAGATCATGGATGGTGCGCGCCGCTTGTAGCACCACGGCCGAGTTGGAATCTTTTAAAAACTTCGTGACCGCCGCGCTTCTCTGTTTTCCGAGCGCGACAACGGCAGCGAGCCGAACCGTCGGGCTTTCATGATCGACCAGCGACGCGAGCGTGTCGGCTTCGGCGACGCGCGACAAAGCCGTGGAGACGGAGTGCCGAATCGCCGGATCATCCGCGTCCACGCCGTCGAGCAGACTGACCAAAGCGCCGAATGACTTCGCGTCTTCGAGTCGACCCAGAGCGTCAGCGGCGTGATAGCGGACGCGAGGACTCTCGTTGGTGAGCAGATCGCGGAGCTGCTTGGCGGAAGTCACCCAACCGCGCTCACCGATGATGACCGCCGCGGCGGACCGCAAGACCGGGTCGTTGTCACCGAGAACGATCTCGATCGATTCTTTCACCCCTTCACCGCCGGTGCCGGTGCGGGCTGCTTGACCCAAGCCCCAAAGCGCATGTAACCGCGGTGTCGTCCCGGCCTTCACATCGCCGAGCGTCGCCATCAACACGCTCGACTCCCCGCGAAGGGCGAGCTCCCATTGACTCTCCAGTCGAACGCGTCGATCCACGTGCGAGAGTCCCGCTTGCAGCTGTTCGACGGCGTACGTTGACCAATCACCGGAAAGCAACGATTGGACGTCGCGAACGATTTCGCTGTCACCGTGCTCGGGATGGTGAATGCGATACACCCTCGCTTTTCCGAGGCCATCCCATCCATCGACCCAATCCGACACATACAGCGCGCCGTCGGGGCCAAAAGCGACGTCGGTCGCGAGGCAGGTCCAAATCGGCTGGTCATCGAAAACTAACTCATACGTCGCGCCTTTGGGCTGAACACGAAAGGACCGGATGCCACTGTTACTCGCGCCGCCGCGGAAGTCACAAATCAAGAAGGTGTCTTTGAGCTGTCCCCCAAATCCAGTGCCGGGGTAATAAGCCAATCCACTCGGTCCGTCGGTAAAGTTCGCCACCGGTGGCACGATGGAAGCCGGCTGATCACTGTTAGCCGGTTCCCAAGTTCGCTCGCGATTGAACGGCCCGCGATCGGCGAGGTACTGATAGTACATTCGCCAACCTGAGTCGCCATCGCGTAGCAGATGGACGATGCGTGCCTTGTCGCCGCTGTCGCTATTGTTGTCGACCGAAAACCAATCGCCCTGATCGTTGAAGGCTAATTCCTGAGGGTTACGAAGGCCCGTCGCGAAGACTTCTAACCCGCTTCCGTCGAGCTCACATCGGAACACCGCGCCGCTAACGGGGTCTGCAAGCACACGTCCATCGGCTGTCCGGACGTTGTATCCGCGATCGCCGATCGAGAAGTAGAGGCGGCCGTCGTACCCGCGGATGAGACCGTGCATATCATGACCGCGGAACGCAACCCGCACCCCGTACCCGTCTGACAAAACAACACGTTCGTCGGTGATCCCGTCGCCATCGGAATCGACGAGCTTCCAAAGCTTGGGGATGCAGGTGTAATAGACATCTTTGCCGACGGCCAACACACCGGCACCGGTGCCTTCCTCCAAGCGATTGAATCCGTTGGCAATCACGAGACTCTCGTCGGCTTTGCCATCGCCATCGGTGTCCGAAAGGCGGCGGATCCGATCATCGTGTTGGGCGTAAGTGATCGCCGCTTCACCCAGAAGACGCTTGTGATAATCGATCCGATCTTGCACCGTGTAAGCCGAGAGGTCCGCCAGAACCCAGGCCCGATCATGGGCGCGATTGTCGGTCACCCCTCGATTCTGACGAAACGTCTCACAAACGTAGACCCGACCAAGATGGTCTACGTCGAGCGCGACGACGTTGGCACAATCGGGCTCGGCCGCCCACAACTCGATCGACCAATCGTCCGGGACGCGAATCGCCGACATTGCATCCCGAGCCTCATTCGAGGCGTCCGCCACCTTGGGCGGCAACGGGTCGCTCGCGCTCGATTCCTCGGCGTCAACGCGTGCCACAGCGACGAGGACGATCAGGACGCCCGCCATCAATCGGGCACTTGAAATTGGTCGTGAATTTGATTGACTCATGCTGATCATGCGGCGTTTTTGGGCACTGTGACGCCGAAGAAACACCCGGCACGGCGGCTCACTACCAGACCCGTTAGAATAGTCGGAGGGACGGAGTTTGGTCGAGGTTGTTACGCTTCAATTTGTGCCCGTTTCCTCCTGAATCCGTTGGCGCACCGAAACGCTTTCAACTCGATGAACGAATCTGAAAACGAACGTCCCGACTCGCACCCGCAATCGTCACCCGACGACCGCAGTGAACAGACCGAAATTGCCGACGAGGCGACAACCGACGCTCAAGTCGACGAAGAGACCGTGTTCGTCGCCAAGTTGGTGAGCGAGTCGGTCGACAAGGCGGACGCGGATGTGGATCTGTTCGCGGAAACCGACACGCTCGACCCCGAGTCACTTGACGCGCCGCTCGAGACCGTAGCAAGCGACGACGCCGTCCCTACTCCGGCTCCCGCCCCCAGCAATGATCAACCGATCCGCGAAGGCTCTCCCTTTCGAACCGAGCCGGCCGCGATACTGGCGGAGCAATTCGCCAGCGGAGAAGGGGCCTATATCGACTTGGGACCCTACCGCTACACCGCCATGGGTGCCGCCGTCTCGGCCGTGCTGATCACGATGTTCGCGGGTCTGGGTGCGTGGTGGTTTCCCGCCGGGGGAGTGCTCGTCGCGATGTTGGGCGCACTCCTTTCCATCGTCGGCATGTACTCTCCCAACCGGCTCCGACTGGTCGCCATCGGTGCGCTCGTTTTGCATTCAGGACTATTCCTGTTCAGCTATCAACGCGCGATCGGCTGAGACCGATTAGCAACGTCAGGGTCGATTCACCACGCCGAGCCCGCGCAGCCAATCGGCACAGAGTGCGGGCCAAGCACGCGCACCCTCGATGTTTTGGGCGAGCCCCAACCCATGCCTCCCTTTCGGAAACACATGCAACTCGGCGGGCACGCCCTCTTTCAAGCAAGCCAAGTAGTAGTCGACCGAGTTCTGGACGGGCACCGCTTTATCTTCGCCGGTGTGAAATAGGAACGTCGGTGGGGTCCGCGACGTGACCTGCCGCTCGTTGGAAAGTGACGCGACCAAGTCCGCGCTCGGATCGTCACCCAACAAATTCCGCTGGCTCCCACGGTGAGTGTGCGGCTTGTCGAATGCGATCACCGGGTAACACAGAATCGCGAAGTCCGGACGTGAGGACACTCTCACCACCAAATCTTCCGCATCCGGGTCGGGCTCGGCGAAATGCGTCGAGAACGTTGAAGCCAAATGCCCACCCGCCGAAAAACCGATCACACCGATCCGACCGGGATCGATGTTGAGCGATTTGGCGTTCGCTCGAAGTGTCTGAATCGCTCGCTGCGCATCGTCCATCGGAGCCGGGTGACCGTAACCTTGACCCGTGTTTCCCTTGCCACGAAGTCGGTACGTACAGATCGCCGAGGTGACGCCGAGGTCCCGAAACCAAGTCGCAAAATCGTATCCCTCGTGTCCCATCGCATGGCCGCGGTAGCCGCCTCCCGGCAAAATGACCACCGCCGCCGTCGGTTCCTGGGATGCGACCTGAGTGATGATCAACTGCGGAACATCGCCATCACCGGTCTCGGTCGTCCCGGGTGGCAGGCCGGGCCAAAGTGGTTGCTTCGTCGGGGGCGGATCGCCCGACACGTTCGAAACAGACGCTAAACCAACGATCAAACAAAGCAAAACACTACGCATCGAGAAGCCTTCTGGGGAAGCCGGACGACGGGATTGTAACGGGCAGAACGTTCTCAGATTGACCACCAAGCGCCATCACTTCGACACCATCGCTGCGGAAAGTGACCCATCAGCCGAGTCGCCCAAAGTGCACGTTTTTGGCCGCCAATCAGGAAACACGTTGTGAAACACACTCTTTGGCATCGGGGTTGCAACTCACCGATGAGTGTCAGTCGACAAACCAGCTCTCCTTCCAAACGCACGGAAAAATGACGCTCAAATCAAAGCCCGCCCGTTGGATTCCCGCAGTCGCCTTGATCGCCGCAGTCGCGATGTGCGGGTCCGCCGAGGGGCAAAACAACAAGAAGAATCAGCCGTATTACTCACCCTCTTACGGCCTCTACAAGTACGGTCAGACGTGGAAGTTCCCACAGCAACAGCAGGCGCAACAAAAGCCCCAACCGATTGTTCGCAACTACTACGTCCTACCTCGCGCCTATCCGATTTACTCGCCGTATGGCTACTCGCCCTACGGGTTCTATCGCCAGAACGCGACTCGCTCGCTCCAACGCAATACGCGAGCGTTTCAATACTCGCCCTACTCGAGGTACTACGCTCGACCCTACGGATGGTGAGCCCGCGCGGTCTCGCGTTGGACACTCATTGAAGCGGCATCTCGAAGCAAGCCGCTTCGCGGGCATTTCGCACGTAGAGTCGGTTTCCGATCAATACGGGATGATTCCACGTCTTGCCTTCGATCGCCTGGAACTTGGCGACTTCGACAAGTTTTTCGGGTGTCGCGCGCACCAAAACGATTTCGCCCTTCTCCGAAGCAACTAACAATTGGCCTTGGTCGGCCAAGAGCAACACTTGGCCGTTGCCGTAACGTCCACGCTTCCAAGCACGGTCGCCCGTGCTGAGATCGACGCAACAGAAAATACCGCTGTCGAACCCGTACGCGTGATCCTCAAAAACAACGAAGTCGTTGTAGTCGGGCTTCAGACTCGGCGTCGTCCAATCCTCCTTGATTGACCAACCACCACCTGAACGTTTGACGGTGATCTTCTGTGACCCGGTCCCGAGACTCCCGCCGAGCACAACCGTTTCGCCATTCACGTACGGCTGTACCACTCGATAGTCTTCTTTCTTCCACGGATGCTGCCAAATTTCGGAGCCGTCCTCGGCGTTCAAGAATTGCAAGCCGTCGTTGGTCAGCATCAACACTCCCGAAACACCACTAAAGGATGCCGCTTGCGCCGAGCTATAGCTGTGACTTCCCGACGGTGCGGACCAGACCGGTTCGCCGGTTGTCTTATCGAACGCAAAGATGCCTTTCTCGCCCTCGCCTCCGGCGTGCACAATGACGAGTGACTCGGTCACCAGTGGCGACGCGGCGAAACCCCAAGTCGGCGGCTTTCGACTGGCGTCCGTCTTGACATCACGCTTCCAGATTTCTTCACCCGTCGCTGCGTTGAGGCAAACAAGAACGCCCTCTCCACCAAACGCATAGACCCCGGCTGCGTCAACGGTCGGTGTTGCTCGAGGACCCGCACCCGCGATCCCCTCCCAGAAACGACTCTTCGTTTCATAATCCCAAATGATCGCCCCGGACTCGGCGTCCAAGCAGACCACGGCTTCGAAGTCATCTCGCTGTTCTTGCGTATACAAACGACTGCCCGCGACGCTGAACGAGGACCAAGCCGGTCCCACCGGTGTTCGCCAAATCTCTTTCGGGGGCGTGCCATCCCAATCCTCCGACAATGACACGCCACTGACCGAACCCATTCGGTCGCGACCACGGAACCCGGGCCACTGCGCCTCGGACAGCGTCAAGGACTCCACCGAAACTGGTTCCGCATCGATCGTCTCACGCTCGGACATACTCGCAAGAAAAGTATCTTCAGCGGTCTCACTCCAACGCCACAGAAACTCGGGCTTGAACTTGCCGTCGTAACCTTCGGTTTGAAGTAACGACCAACTTCCAAAACCGATCAACGTAAAGAACATCGTGACCGGCAAACGGATCGATCGGCGACTTGCCGTCACCAACAATCCGAAGGTGAAGGCCCCGACGCCCGCCGGAAGCACCATCAACGGTATTCCAAACCCACCGAGCGACCGATGCAGCGTCAGACAACAAGCGACGCCGATCACCGATGCCGCACCCAGGATCGTGAACTTTTCGCCCCAAGTCGCCCGGCTCGCGAACAACCACCAAAGTAGCAACATCAAACCGATCACCGCCGGTCCCATAAAGCTAAACATCATGAGCGGCATTGGCGGCGAATCGATCACAATCGCGATCGAACGAACCAGGATCATCACGATCAGCAACAGCGCCCCCGGCCACCAACGGAGCACTTCACCCTGGGCCGAGCCCGTCTCGCTCGGAGCACTCGTGCTTGACTCGCTTGTCATTCCTTCACTGCCCACGGACGGTTCGGTCGACTCTCCAGAGCTTGATTCTTCAGGGCTCGCCTGTTCGTTTGATTCAGACATCACTCAGTCGTGTGGATCAGTTGTAAGAGGAAATGCGCGCTTTCACGGGCGCGTCATGTCAGTCTATGCGATCGGTCACCGGGGAAACAATCGATCCGACTTGTGGACCAACGCCGGCGCGGCTCATCGAATCACTGATCGGACGGCTTGGCGAGTTCGCGCCGTGACGAACGCCAGCAAACGCTCACACCCGCGCTTCCCGATCCGGGAATCAAGATCACGCCCACTGACGCAACCACTTTTCGAGGATCAGCAAGTTCCAGAGCCGATAGCCGTGGTTCTGCTCGCCGTTTTCGTGGGCGCTGACGAGCCTTTGGACCGCTTCGCGACGGAAGTACGGCGTAATCTTTGCGTCTTGCGCAAGCAGAGTCTCGTTCACCATCGGCTTGAGTTCGTCTCGAAACCAGTTGCTGATCGGAATGCCGAAGCCCATCTTGCGGCGAGTGAAAATCGACTTCGGTATCAACGAGCCGAACGTGTCCTCCAAGAGCAACTTGCAGCGTTTGCCACGGAACTTGTACTCCACCGGAAGCGAAGCCGCGAACTCCACCACTCGATGATCGAGCATCGGCTGGCGGACTTCCAAGGAGTGAGCCATCGACGCCACATCCACTTTCGTGCACAGGTCACATGGCAGGTAAGAAAAGACATCCGAAAGACTGGCTCGCGTCACGACGTCTCGTCCGTCGCTCCGATTCCAACAGGTTTCCAAAAACTCAAATGGATCGTCCCCGGGAAGTTGTGCGACAAAATCATCGGCGTAGATGTCCGCCCGCAGCGACTCGGGAAAAATCTGCAGCCAATTGAGGTAGCGACGCGCATCATCTTGGCCGAAGGCCTCCAAGAATCGTTTCGCCCGACGGATGAATGATCGACGCTTGTTGTTGTCCGGAAGACGCTGCACCAAACCGATGCCCGGCGTCTTGTGAATCGGAAACCAACGCTGCATGCGTCGACTCAGCCAGAGCGCGCGATAGCGCTCGTAACCCGCGAACAGCTCGTCGCCGCCGTCACCGGACAACGCGACCGTCACGTGACCACGCGTCAACTCAGACAAATACCAGGTTGGAACCGCCGACGAGTCGCCGAACGGTTCGTCGTAGTGCCACACGAGCTTGTCGATGACCTCAACACCGCTCGGTTTGACTTCGAAGCGCTGGTGGTTCGTCCCCAGGTGCTCGGCGACCTGCGCGGCATAAGCGGTTTCGTCAAAATCTTGAATCGGGAATCCGATGCTAAACGTGCGGACCGGCGTTTCGACCTGCCGCTGCGCGAGCGCGGTGATGAGGGAGGAGTCAATTCCACCGGACAAGAAGGATCCCAGCGGCACATCGCTTTGCAGACGCAACCGAACCGAGTCGGTTAACAGTTCGCGAAGCTGCTCCATCGCTTGATGTCGTGACACCCAGCGTTCGGCCGACGGGTCGAAGTCCCAGTAACGATGAACTTCGGCGCGGCCACGGTCGAACACCAGGTAGTGACCTGGCGGCAACTTGCGAACACCCTTCCAGATCGTCCCCGGGTGCGGGATGTACTGGTACGTCAAGAACTCGTCGATCGCCGCAGGATCGATCTCGGTACAAACACCCGGCACTTCCGCCAAACATTTCAACTCGCTGCCGAACACGATGCGATCACCAGTGACCGCGTAGTAAAGCGGCTTCTGGCCGATTCGATCGCGGCCCAAAACGAGTCGTGATCGCTTGGCATCCCAGATACCGATTGCGAACATTCCATTGAACTCGGCAAAGCAATCGGTGCCCATGTCCTCGTACAAGTGCACGATCGACTCGCCGTCCCCATTGGTGGCGAACCGGTGGCCGCTGCCTTCGAGTCGCCGTCGGAGTGTCTGAAAGTTGTAGATCTCTCCGTTGAAAACCAACCGCACCGAACCGTCCTCGTTGGACATCGGCTGCGCGGCGCCGTCGACATCGATGATCGATAGGCGACGAAAACCGAGGGCGATCCCATGCTGACGGCCTTGACCGTCGACGTGCCCGGTCTTGATCCAATGACCCTCGTCGTCCGGTCCGCGATGCGTGATCGCATCGGTCATGCGGCCCAGCCGCTCGCGATCAATCGCGAAAGAGGGTTCGAACCAGACGGCTCCGGTAATTCCACACATCTGGATCGAGTCTCTTCAGGAAATCGAGGTCGCGTTCAGCCGGTCACTAGCAAAGGAATCAGATCACGCATCGCCGTGATCAATTCACGCATCGACTGAAATCGATCGTTGGGCTGCTTCTGCAGTGCCCGCATCACGACATCATCCGCCCGCGCCGGAATGCCTGCGTCGGGCGCTCGCTCGCTCGGTCGTGCGGGCTGCGACTGAATGATATTACGAAATGTCTCATCAATGTTTGCGCCGCGAAACGGTTCGCGGAGTGCCAGCAACTCGTACAAGCATACACCCACATTGAAGATGTCGCTGCGTTCGTCGATGCTTCGATTTCCCTGGATCTGTTCCGGCGACATGTAGAGCGGTGTTCCCGGCCGCTGCCCGCTCCGAGTCAATGTCTGCAACTGGTGCTCTTCGGCTTGCAGCTTGGTCGCGTCGTACCGCGTCACCGTTTGATCGTCCATCGCGCCCCATACCTTCGCGGTCCCCCAGTCCAACAGATAGACCTCACCGAAGTTGCCCAACCAAATGTTCTCGGGTTTGACATCGCGGTGAATCACTCCCCGGGCGTGCGCGTAGGCCAACGCTTGGCAAGCATCGGCCAACGCCTCAACGCGTTTCGCTGCCGGGTTTCGCTGAATCGCGAGTTCGTCGCCCTCCGCGATCTTTTTGAGCACCTCGAACAGGTTCTCACCGGAAATCAGCTTCATGACCAGAAAGACGCCTTGGACCAAGTCGTTTCCTATCTCATAGACGGGAACGGTGTTGGGATGCTGCAATTGAGCCGTGACGCGAGCTTCGCGAATCAGCCGGCGTCGTTCGTTGGGGACATCCTTATGATGAAATGGCAGCGTCTTGATGGCCACCGTTCGGCCCGCGATCGGATCGAAGCCCGCTTGCAGGATGCCGTTGCCGCCGCGGGCAATCTCACGCAATCCGGTGTAGCGACCGAGACCCGAAGGGACCTGTCGAGGCAGGTCGGTGTCCGTCACGGAAAGAACAATGGTCGGTTCGTTTTGCATTGCCCGCTTCGCGACCGTGAATCAAGAGGTCCCTTTATTCTATCGCTCCACGCTCCGACTCTCCACCGGTTCGCGTCGTCGCGGGTTCGGCAGCCGGCACGGTGAACGGCCGGACGTGGGTTACGTCAGAACACGAGACTTAGCACGCGCGACATCACCGCAGCGTTTCGTTCAGAGCACGGCCAAGGGGTTGCGTTTGGACTCCAGTGTGCCGCGTGTCACGCCGACTCGATTGACGGCGTTCAGTTTTTGCCAGACTTCGCTCGGAGAAACTCTTTCGGCCAGCAGGTCACGGTACAAACGAATCGTCCGCGACACCTCTTCCGCACGTTCCTCGAGAAACTCGATTCGGAACCAACCGACGCCGGCGTCGCGAAGCCGGAGAGCCGATTCCGCGCCGCTCTGCGGCATCGCGTTGTAGAGTGTGTTGCGACAGGCAATGTCGGCCTGCAACGTGTGCTCGGCGCCGACACGGTCCCGCAGTTGTACCACGTGCTCGTCGCACGGGCGGCCGCAATTCGTTTTGTTCGTGCCGGGTGAAAGAACACTGCAGAACACACAGTGCTCCATATGAAACATCGGGATCCTCTGGTGGACCACAACTTCGAGCCAATGCGCGGGCAACGAACGGACCAAGTCATCGAGTTGTTCGCAATTCAAATCGTACGACGCGGTGATACGTTCAACGCCGCGCGATCGAATCCACTCGGCCGCACGATGATTCGCGACGTTCAAAGAAAAATCGGCGAGTGTGCGAATCGACGACTCGCGGAAAAACTCGATCGCCGCCAGATTGCGACACAACACGAAGTCCGGTTCGTGTCGCGGCAACACTCGTAGCAGCCCCATCTCGCCGGGCTTCTGCATCCGAATCGTCGCGATCCCGAAAGGGATACCGAAGGGGCGCACGAGCGGGCCGACGTCCGCGTAACGGCGCACGTCATGAAAGTCGACGTAAATCAGATCGACGCCGACCTCACAGGCGGCGCGGACTTGATCCAAGGTCCGACACAGGGCGCTCAATCGTGAAACATCGTTTGCAGCCTGCGGTTCGACAATCGATTTCAACAACGCTTCTCCCGCATCCCGCGAGACGCTTCGCGACGGCGGCGCGTCAAGCCGTTCGACCAGAGACTGCATCGCGTCGCGGCGTAACTGATTGAGCAAGCTCGCCGGAACCATCGGTTCCCCATCGATTCGAGCATCCAATGCCCCCAGTTCGAACGCGGTCGCTCCAAGACGCGAGAGTTTTTCACGCAACATCTCGCGCGTCGCGGGGTGCTTTTGCGCCCGCTCCAGCGGCTCCTCCGACTGCACCGCTACATGCACCATTTCGCCCAATGAAACTTGCAACAAAAGCGGTTGGCCCGCGATCGCATCGACCCGCATCTTGACCTGCCTGCGGACAACGGCATCAGCAACCTCAAACGACTTTCGCAGCCGCCGATTGAGTTTTGGATCATCGTTCTTGAAGACGCTTGCTTCCTCGGGAATGAGCTTCCAGTCGATCTCGCCGCGACCAAATCCAACCCACACCTGCGCGCCGGCGGCGACCGATTCCTGCCTCTCACCCTCGTCGGTCGTGAGCGAGTAGATTCGACCGCCGCACATCGCCTGCTCACTGCCCTTGGTCTCCGTCGATTCGATCCCGAGCCCGTCGCCGAGAGCCAGCCCCGCTTCGGTCTCGAGTAAGACTTCGTCGCCGCGATGGCGAATCACCCGTCCCAGATGAATGCCTCGCTTGGCGCTATGGCGCCCCGGCACCAGTCGCTTGTGATCGTTGCCTTCGAGCCAACCCGGCGTGAAACCACGGGAGAAAGAAAGCTCCATTTCCTGTTTCGCGTCCGGTCCGATCTCGACACGCTTTTCGCGCACGGCTTGATCGATCGCGCGGCGATAGTGGCCGGTCATGTTCGCGACATACTCCGGCGTCTTGAGACGACCCTCGATCTTGAGCGATGCGACACCAGCATCAATGAGTCCGACGATGGCTTCATATCCGGCAAGGTCCTGCGGGCTGAGCAAATAACGCACGTCGCCGAGGTCCCTTTCTTCGCCGTCACAAATCAACTCGTACGGCAAACGACAAGCTTGAGCACACTGACCTCGGTTTGCACTGCGTCCACCCAACGATTCACTTGTCAGACACTGCCCGGAGTAGGCAACGCAGAGGGCACCATGGATAAAGACCTCGACCGGGAGATCACACACCGCGGTGATCTTTTGAATTTCTGCGACCGATAACTCTCGAGCCAACACCGCACGCGACAAACCCAAGTCGCGAGCCACCGCGATCGTTTCGGCGCTCGTCAAACTCATTTGCGTACTGGCGTGAACTTCGATGTCGGGACAAATCGCTCGCACGAGTCTGGCGACCCCGAAATCCTGAACCAGAACCGCGTCGACGCCGCATTCGGCGAGACGCTCCACCAACGGAACCAGCCGCGGAAGCTCGGACGGAAACACCAAAGTATTGAGCGTCGTGTAACCGCGGACACCGCGACGACGCAGCGTGCGCATCAACTCGGATAAGTCCTCGAGGTGAAAATTCTTCGCGCGATGCCGCGCGTTGAATCCACACTCCAAGCCAAAATAGATCGCGTCGGCACCGTTTTCGATGGCGGCGCGGGCGCAGTCCCAATCACCTGCCGGGGCCAGTAGTTCCGGAGTAAACTGATCGCTTTGTTCGACGGTCCGATTCATTCACAAAGTATGACCGGCCGGTCGCGTTCTGCGTAGCCGTTTTGGAAGCCAGCCTTGAGCGAAACCGACCAATCTGCCGAAGCCGCTCCAAAAAAGAAAACGCCGCTCCGCTGGCTCCGCGGACTCATCTACTTCGTCGGCATCACGGGCTTGTTCGCGTTCGTCGCCGCGTTCATGCCGTCCTCCTGGATCGTGTGGATCACCGACCGACTGGGGGTCGAACCGTTCCCGCAAACGCCAGTGGCGTTCTACCTCGCACGACACCTCTCATTGATGTACGGACTCATCGGCGTCGCTTTGATCTATGTCGCTTGGGATCTCCCGCGATTCCGCGACCTTATTGGGCTGATCGCATTTGGCGTCATCGCACTCGGAATCATGCAAGCCTTGATCGATTTGCAATCCGAATTGCCGCTCTGGTGGACGGCGGTCGAATCGATCAGCACGATTCTTGGCGGATTCCTGCTCTATTCATCGTCACAACGGAGGTGTAGCCAATAGAGCAGGAATCCGCCAAGAATCGTGCTGATCGATTCGACCGCCGTCCACCAGAGCGGCAATTCGGATTGCAAGCCTTGATCGATTTGCAATCCG
>JBCBLJ010000935.1:0-3067 GCA_038520195.1 Planctomycetota bacterium | reverse complement strand
GTTTTCGTAGCTCGCTTTCGCCGAATCAAGGTCGCTCTGGGATCCCGCGTTTCGCGCAACGAGACGCTTATTCCTCTCGTATTCGATTTTTGTGAGTTCCATCGACGCCCTCGCCGCATCGATCTGCGCCGGGATACTCTCGTTGAGCTCTGTCTGTCCGACCATCAGCGACTGCTCCGCACGCGCCACGGAAGCCTTTGACGTCGCTACGTTCAGCTCATAGCGTTCGCTTTCAATTTGGGCGATCGCTTTGCCCTCGGAGACCTGATTGCCCTCTAGGTCGTAGACGCGACCGTCGATCATCGTGTTTTGATCGACAACGACCTTGACTCGCCCGCCGACTTCGAACGCCAGTTTCTCCGTCTTCCAGGCGCCGACCGAGGCGGTGACCAATGCCGGGGCCGGCGCGGTTTGTTGTCGTAGCGTCTGGACGTGAACGGGCCTTGGACTCTTCGAGGATTGCGTTTGTGCTTCACTGCCGCAACCGGCAACCAAGACTGTCAATGCAAGTAGAAGAAGTGTCCGGCAAAACGAATCTATCATCATGCAGTCATGACGTCGCAGTTCCAGCGACCGATCGAGGGTGCCATATCATGTGAGCGGGACGAGACTTCGATTAGCTACCAAAGTCATCAAAAAAGAAAGGACCACCTGCGACACGCGAAGGGTCAATTCACGACGACGATGCGATGCAAATCACGCCAACGAAGGGTGAACCGCTGTCGAACGAACAAACCCGCGAGTGAAAGCGCGAATGAATGAGGTTGGCCGGACCGTTGGCAGCCTTGTTTTCCAATCATTGCCATCGTCCGAGGCACGCCCGCTGAGGGACCGATGGGGCGCACTTTCGAACGTAGTCATCGTGAGTCAAGCAACTCGCCTTTGGACAACCCGCTGGAATGGGCTTCCGGCAATAATCATCCTTCGAGAAATAGCCGCCGCGACCGAGCACGCCCGGTTCCGGCTTCCGTAGGTATTTGCAGCCACACCCAGGTGGGGTGCGACCAATCGAATGAGAGGGCCTGGGCATGCTTCCACAACCAGTTTGCGTGGCAAGCAATAGAAGCGCAAGTACCCATTTCCTCTTGGCAACCCTAGTTGTCATCGGTGTCCTCCGAAGCTTCGCGCTCACCCTGAGCTCGTGTTCGTTGGCGAAGTAAGTCACCCAATTCGAGTTCAAGATCGCGAAGCCCGTCATCTAATCGTGGCCTAGCTCTCGGTGCCTCGGCATTGAGCGACTCGCCATTCTGCTGGAGTAGAGCCTCTAACGGCATTTGCCGATCTTGCACTCCGGTATCGCTCTCGCGCGTCGCGGATTGACTGTCGACTTGCCCGGCTCCGTTTGCACCCGCCAACGGCAGTGAGTCGCCATCCATTCGAATCGGTGTTGGAGTGAAGGCTTCCAGAGATTCCATGGGATACATGCCCAGCGACGGCGTGTTCAGTCGAAGCTGCCATCCTCCGCCGAGGGCTTTGTAAGACCGAATCAGCGCGGTTGCGGTGTCCACTTGTGTCGCCACGAGATCGTCTTGGCTTCCAACGAGCGCCGCTTCAAGCAAGAAGACCGAGTTAAAGCCGACTTCGCCCTCCTGGTATTGCACTTTGACCAACTCAACCGACCGCGCAGCAGCCTCGGCGCTTGCTTCGAGCTTCTCCACGCGGCTGCTGGACTCCAGGAACCGCGCCAACGCGTCCTCGACTTCTTGGTGTGCCGTCAGGACCGCGTTTTCGTAGGACAGGATTGCCCTTTGAAACTCAATCTCTTGGATGCGGACGTTGCGTTTGAGACGTCCGTACTGAAGGATCTTCCAGCGGAAGCCGGGAGCGATGAAGCCAGCGGAACTACTTGTCGAGAATAGATTGCTGAAGCCCTGAGAGTTCAAGTTGATTTCCCCGGTCAGCGTAAACTGGGGATAGAGCTCGGCCTCGGCGATTCCGATCAAGGCGCTCTCGCGTGCAACGTTACGCTCCGCGTTGCGAACGTCGGGCCGTCTTCGTAGCAAGTCCGCCGGGATGCCAACGATCACCTGTCTTGGGACTTCCGGTAGCGAACCGCTCGCTCGCAGAAACGGAATCAACTCCGCCGGAGTGGTTCCGAGTAAAACCGCAAGTCGATTGAGGGCCAAACGCCTGCCCTGCCGCAGTGAGGGGACCAGCGCCTCGGTCTCCTTCAGGTTTGTCGTCGCTTGCTGAACGTCAAGCTCGCTATCTCGTCCTTCTTCGAGCCGCGCTTGCGCGAGTCTCAGGCTGCCTTCCTGGATTTCGATATTCTGGTTCGCCAGTGCGATTCGCTGGTCGAATCCACGCAACTCGATATAGGCCTCCGCGACATCGCCGATAAGAGTCAACAGAACATCATCGTAGTTCTCAATTTCAGCATCCAACGAGGCGTCATCGGCTTCGATTTGGCGTCTCAACCTCCCCCATACGTCCGCTTCCCAGGTGACGTCGAATCCGGTGTTCCAGTCGTCAAAGGCACGGGGCGGGATAAACCGCGCGGCATTCCGACTCGACTGGCTACGCGCATACTGTCCGAAAGCCTCTTGGGATTGGGGCCAGAGGTTTCGCTGGGAAACTTCCCGTTGAAGCCTCGCCTGGCGTACACGCAACGCGGCACTGCGCAGCGTCAGATTCTGCTGGTATGCGGCGTCAACAAGTTGTTCCAGCAGCGGATCATTGAAAACTCGCCACCATTGCGTCATCGGTTCGCAGCGTCGGACGATCGAGTCATTGGCGGCATCAATCCAGTCGTCCGAAACGCAGACAACCGGTTTGCGATAGTCGTCGCCCAGTTGAAAGCCGTTTGACTTCCACCGACGAAATGTCTGGCAGCCTGTTGCAACGAAGAGAAAGAACACCGCTAACAGGATCGTTGTTCTTCGGGGGGTGGCATGACATCGCATTGGAAAAGGCTCCTGAGTGGGCTACCAACGCTATCGACGCACTGCCTGATCGACCACACTTTCCGCAACGACTCCGCTACAGACTGACGAGTTTCAACCAACGCGATACATCGGTCGTGAATTGCCCCTCCCGTGTCGCGATCAGACCCCGGTCGCCTGTCGCG
>JBCBLJ010000688.1:0-4521 GCA_038520195.1 Planctomycetota bacterium | reverse complement strand
GCCATCGGAGCGTCCTCGACCGTTCGCCGGCCACGCCGAGAACCGCTTGGCCACCCGCTAGCTCGATGAGCTCTGGGTTCCAGTGGCCCGCCGAGAACAGCGGATCAATCCACTCCAACAGTAGCGTGCGCGGGCGACGGGCGTTCGCAATTCCGCGGCCGCGCACGTCTGCGATGCGAGACTGTAGTTGTTCGATCACGATCTCGGCTTCTGCGGTTCGGTTTGCCGCCGCGCCGATCGCGCGTAGCCCGTCGAGTACATCGTGCAGACGCGTTGGCTCCAGGTTGATGATCTTCGGCGGCGTCGACAGGGTCTTCACCGCACGCTGAACCTCCGACTCGGCAACCGCGCAGACTTCGCAAAGAGTTTGCGTGAGGATGAGTTCGGGGTTGGCTCGCACAAAGGCATCCTCGTCGAGCGTGTAGAGCGCTGCTTCGGTCTGCAGTTGCTCGCGGACGAGTTGATCGATTTCCGCGCTCGAGGCCGTTGGGGGAATACGCGTACGGGTGGCAGTCGGCAGCGACGCGACGGCAACGGGATAGTCACATTCATGGGTGACGCCAACTAGCTGATTGGACAGTCCGATCGCGCAGGCCATTTCAGTGGCGGCCGGCAAAAGAGACAGGATTCGCATTGGATTCACGGCCGAAATTGAAGGGTGGAGAATCCCAAGGAGCCGCCTCGGTCGGAGCGCGGTGCCGGGTCGGAAACGTTCGCCGCAGCGGTACAATGCCACCACCACTCCCCACTCCCTGAGCGATCGTAACATGCAAGCTTTTGAAGCGACTCGTCGCTACTTTGATGCCGCCGCCGAACACCTGGACCTGGACGCGTCGTTGCGAGACGCCATGTTGATGCCCCAGCGGGAAGTGCAAGTCCAAGTCTCCATCGAACGCGACGACGGATCGCTCGCGACCTTTATCGGTTACCGCGTCCAACACGACAAGAGTCGTGGCCCGATGAAGGGAGGGTTACGTTATCACCACGAAGTGAACCTGGACGAGGTTCGCGCGCTGGCGAGCTTGATGACTTGGAAAACGGCCGTGGTGGACTTGCCTTATGGCGGCGCGAAGGGCGGCATCGAAGTCGCTCCGCGTTCGCTCTCGGATCACGAAAAGGAACGATTGACGCGAGCCTTTGTCGATCAGATTCACGATATCGTCGGCCCGGATACCGATATCCCCGCGCCCGACATGGGCACCGACCACCGAGTCATGGCTTGGTTCCGAAATCAATGGGAAAAGTATCACGGCTTCAACCCGGCGGTGATCACCGGCAAGCCCGTCGAGGAGTACGGCGCGAAGGGGCGTGAAGAAGCGACCGGTCGTGGGGTCGGAGCCTTAACCGTCAAGACCGCGAAACGGCTCGGGATGAAAGCCGAAGACACTCGCGTCGCCATTCAGGGATTCGGCAACGTGGGGTCTCATGCCGCAAAGTTTCTTGCCGAGGCGCAGTTCCCGATCATTGCGGTCAGCGATATTTCCGGTACGTACTACAAGCCCGATGGCTTGAACATGGCCGAGGTACTCCGACACAAGTTAAAACATCCGCACGGCTTGCTCGAAGGATATGAGGGCTGCGAGGTGTTGCCGCTCGATGCCTTGCTTACACTCGGAGACACCGACATTTTGATCCCCGCGGCGCTCGGTGGCGTGATCCATTCGGAGAACGTGGATCAGATCTCCGCTAAGGCGATCATCGAAGGTGCAAATGGTCCGGTCGACCCCGACGCGGACACGATCTTGCACCAGCGTGGCGTGACGGTGCTTCCCGATATCCTCGCAAACGCCGGCGGTGTCACGGTGAGCTATTTCGAATGGGTCCAGAATCGGCAGCACTACCGGTGGACGCTTGATCGGGTACGACAAGAGCTCGACCGTACACTCTCCGACGCGTTCGAAAACGTGTGGGGAACCGCAACGGAGCACAACACGTCCTTGCGAACGGCGGCGTACATGATCGGAATCACCCGGGTTCGCCGCGCCAATGAGCTGGCCGGATTGACGTAAGTCGCCGCCAGGTTGGTAGATGCATCTTCGTCCAGAGGCCGTTTCGGGAACTTTTTCGTGGAGGACGAATCCATTCGGGTCGACTCTACGAAATCTTTTTCGATAGCAGCGAACTCTCCGGCGGTCTGGATCGTCAGAGAGGGACAGGAGACCGGACAAGGGATGGTGATGATGATGTTACTCGACGCACAAGATGTACAGCACTTAGACCGAACGCATTTTGCAGGCGTGTTCCGCGCTTGGGAACTGTCGTGTCGTTACCGGCAGCTTGCCGTCGACGTGGCGGGCGACGAAGTTTCCCGGCAAACCGCCCAACCAGCGCATCGTATTCTGACTCGACCGGCACCGGCGGGCGGTGATGGCTGGCAAGCGTTTCGCACCGGCGACCCGAGTCGGCCGTCGCAAGGCGACCCGCGGTGGTCCTAACGGACGAGACGTCTCTTTCTTTGAGCCCGGTGAACTGCCGTTCCCGGTGCTCCTGGCGGAAAAAGACTTGCGAAGCGGTAACGACGCTTCCATCAGGAAAGCTGCACGAGTTCCGCTGAGCTACTCACTCACAACTTGGACGCGGTTCCAGTAGGCCCACTCGTTGGCCCAGTTGTTGGCACGGTTTTCGATCGTTAGCCGTACACTCTGACCGGCGTACTTGGACAGATCGACCGAGACATCGCGCCACTCGTCATCCGAGACCGTCTTGGAGCTGATGATGGTCTCGTCGAGTACATCGTCGTTGACCAAGACACGCAATTGCCAATCGCCGTGAGGGTGATGGCTTACTCGTAACTTCAGCGCGGACGTCTTCTCCGAGGGAAGTTTCATGTTGCGAACGAGTCGACAGGGAGTGTCACGATCGAGCGGGTGCGTTTGGATCGCTTTCGCGTTGCGAAACTCCGAATGGTTCACGACGCCCAACTCTCCGACGTCTTCGACCGTGAAGCCTGGCGCGATTCGTTGGATCGTCCATTGCCAGTTCGGGTCTTGCTTCGGTGACGAACGTTCTCTCTTGAGCGGTTCGGATGGGACGTCGTCACTGAGCAACCGGCGCGCGACAAATTGCTGAAGTCGAGGTAGCTTGCCGTTGACCGCCAGTGAGAGAGCCTTCTCGGGGTGTGCTTGGACCATCGGTTCAAGGCCGAACCAGGCCATTCGCGGCAAGTTGTTATCGTCTTTATCTTGGGCATGCGACGCCAAGCCTTCAAGGATCGGCCACCGGGCGTCAAAAGGGAGCCTACCGACGGCGGATGACAGGTACAGACGAACGATCGGGGAGGGGTCATTCTCGGCCATTTCGGCGAAGGTCTTCAGGATGTCCGCGCCGACGATTGCTTGATTGGATTCGTCGTGTCGTCCGAATGCATGGATTTGGCTGTCGTCGCACAGAAACTGAATCACCCAAGCGCGAATATGCTCGTCCTTGTGATCGAGCAATTCTCGCATCCGTTCTATGTTCAAACCATCCGTCACGTATAGCGACCACAGTGCACGCAGACGTTTGGGCTCGGTCTCAGCGTTCTTGAGTAATGCTTCGAGCCTTTCGTGAACCAGCGCTCGATTCAGTTTGCCCGCAGCGGCACGAGACTGTAATTGCAGTCTTGCTTGCCGGACGTACCAATCGTTGGTGTGCAGTTGAAGGTCGATCAGCTGGGCGTCGGACAGCGATCGAATGTCGGGCTGCTCGATCGGCGTCGAACCCTTGGGCATGACGCGGTAAATGCGACCGCTGTTGGGGAAGTTAATGGTGTTTCCACAAACATCGGTGTCATGCCAATCCAGGATGTAGACACCGCCCTCGGGCCCAATCTCCACGCTGAAGCCGACCCAAGCGAGATCGTTTGTCGGCAGGAAATCATCACCGTGGCTACCGACAAAGCTTGAGCCTTTTGGGGTGAGAATGTCGGTCAGCACTGCGTGCTCGTGGATGTTGCACATGAACAAGCGGTTGCGATATTCGGGTGGCAGGGTATCGGCGAGATAGATTCGAGCTCCACCATGGGCGGAAAGGTGCCGGTGCGTCCGGATCGTCTTGATGTCGTCGTAGATGTGCGGATTGACGTGCGGCAAGCTCTGTTTGTGGTAAACGCCACCCTGGACGATGTGAAACAAATGCGGAATCACACAGCAAGTGGTGAAGGCTTGCCCATGATCGTTGAAGTCGACTCCCCAGGGATTGGAGAGCCCTCGCGCGAAGACTTCGAATTTCTGTCGAGTCGGGTGATATCGCCAGATGCCGCCATCGATGAATTGACGTTTGTCATCTTCGTCACCGGGTTTTCCAACGCGAGATCTCGTGAACACGCCATGGCATCCGTACATCCAGCCATCCGGCCCCCAGATAAAGCTGTTCAGCGTTTCGTGTCGGTCTTGGATGCCCCAACCATCGAGCAAGACCTGAGGCGGTCCATCGGGAATGTCGTCGCCATCGGCGTCGGGAATGAATGTCAGATTGGGGGGCGATCCGACGAACACGCCACCGAAGCCGGGAAGCAAACCCGAAGTAAACGTCAGTGTGTCG
>JBCBLJ010000264.1:0-9583 GCA_038520195.1 Planctomycetota bacterium | reverse complement strand
GTCGGTGACTTCCGTATCTTTAACTGGCAGGAGATGAAGCTCGGCGAGTATCTCTACTCAGCCGGCGAGGTAACGCGTTTGATGATGCACCCACGCGGTCCCGATTCGGGATTCAATGTTTATCCTGGCGAAGGGGCACGTTGGACGTACTTTGGGACCAGTGGAACGACGCACGCGCTGGGCGAGCCAGCCTACATTGTTCGTCCGTTACCATCGGGCGTGACTCCCCTCGCAAACGGCTTGCCAGTATTCGATGTCGTTTATGAAAACGACGATGATCCGATGGCGAGGCGTGGCAAGAACAGCCGGCTCCTGTTCACCGCGCCCGCCGATGGCTTGTACACCGTCACGGTCGAGGACACTCGGGGCGAAGGTGGTGACGCCTACGATTATCAGCTGGCGGTTCGACCGGCGGCACCCTCATTCGTCGCCAAAGTCAACCCGCTGAACCAGCCGTTGCGGCCGGCCAGCGGACGCGAGTTCAAACTTTCGATCGATCGTGAAGACGGTTTCGACGGCGAGGTGACCTATGAGATCGAGGGCCTACCGGATCGACTGCGCAGTAACTTTCCGGTCGTGATCGAGCCGGGACAAAAATCGGCGACCGCAATGATCTGGGCAGGACCGAACGAGAAAGGATGGGAAGGCGAGATTCAACCGACCTTGACGGCGTGGGCCATGATCAATGGAAGGCGGGTCGAACGTGTTGTCGGAAATGCCGGGAAGCTCACTTATGATGCCAATCGAGTCGCCGCCATTCCGATGATCAAACCGATCGACGAAGAAATCGCGGCATACGAGCATTGGACGTTGCGCGTCCGACGCGGCGAGACCGCAATGGCGCGAGTGGCGATCGACCGCAAGGATGGTTTTAAGAATGAAGTTTCGTTTGGGAAGGAATTTGCGGGGCGTAATGCGAGTCAGGGAGTGTACGTCGATAACATCGGACTCAACGGATTGTTGATCGTCGCGGGAGCTAGCGAACGAGACTTCTTTATCACCGCAGACGAGACCGCTGTTCCTGGAAAACGCCTGTTTCATTTGAAAGCGAATAACGATGGCGGCGTGACGTCGCAGCCAATCACCGTCGAAGTGCTGCCCTGATGGCCGATGGATTCGATTGATCTGATCGGCGACAACTTGGTGCGTAGTGAAGAAATCGTGCTTTCGCGGATCGAGGACATGCGCGCGCACTGCTTGGTGCCACCGACGAATCGCGGAGGAGGTCACACGCTGTGGGTCATCGGACATCTCGCCTACATCGAAGCACTCGTCATCGATCGGTTCATGCGCGGATTGCCGAATCCACTCTCCCGCTGGGAGTCGATGTTTGACGGTGAAGTGGTGTCCTCGCGTGAGGAGGACTACGTCTCATTCGATGTCGCGTTGACCGAGTGCCGAGCAAGAAGAGCTGCGACTCGGAAGTTGCTCGCTACGCTGGCCGAACACGATTTGGATCGGCAAAGCAAGCAAGCCCCGGGCGGGACCGAGCCGATGTTTGGGACGTATCGCAAGTGTTTCCAGTACGTCGCCGACCACTGGTTGATGCACCGAGGCCAACTCGCTGATGCACGTCGCGCCGCCGGCCGAGACCGAATGTGGTACTAAGCCGTCGTTCAGCCAAACTCGGTGCGTGGCGTATTCGCGTCAATCGCCGGAGTTTGCTCGATGAGCTCGAATTCATGCCGTTTCACCCAAGCGCCGAGGTCGCCATCGAATCGTCGGCTGAAATTGAAGTGGATTGTTTTGCCATTTTCGAGTGACGATGAGAGCGTGTGAATGATCCAGCCACGCCGCACTTCGGGTCGTGAATCCAGTGCGATGTTTTCCTCGCTCGCGATTCCGAACCAACCCAACCGTCGAGCTTGCCAGGAGTCTCCCTCGGAGACGATTCGCCATCGGCTTTTGGCGACAAAGGGCTCACTGTCACGCGCGAACGCGATGAAAGAGTTGCCGGTGGGCTGACCATAGGGCTTCCAAAGCAAAGCCAAAACGGGATCCATCAGCATCGTTCGATAATAGATCAACTGACGATTTGCCCAGCGAAAAACAAACAGCGCGGCGACGAGTACAAGGAGGTTGACGACCGTGGCGAGTGTGGGACTGAAGGCGTAAAGCCCCATCAGCGCCGCACAAAGCAGTTTGTTGCAAACCTCGAACAGAGCATCGATCGCCGGAATCGGTGTGAGCCAAATCAGGATCTCGAAAAAGAACTTGACGCTGTTGATGACGAAAAGATTGATCACCATCGCCAGAGCGATTAATCCGTCGGTGGTGATCGAGAAGGATGCGAATTGGACGCTCGGGTCGGGAGCGTCTATCGCTGATGTCGTCGACGCGCCCATGAATTTGATAATCACCAGAATGACGATCACCGAGTAGGCTTCGAGTTGATCCATCGCCTGCGCGAACGGCTTGCTGACCTTGGTCATTCGCGGCAAGCTTGTCAAAAGAGTCAGTAGGACGAACGCGCCGAAGACCAATTCGCTTTTGAGTGGTCCGGCGGCGGCCAGCAGCGAGTTCCCTCCCAGCCAGTCGCCGCCCCAGATCGAAAACGCCGACAGGCAAGCCATCCCAAAGAAAGGTGAAAGCGCGACCGGTGCGAGTGGTCCGAGCCAGTCGGCGATGTGTAGTTGTTGAAGCGTCGTGTTGGTCGCGGTGATTTCCTTGGCCCCAAAGTTGTCGGGACGAAGCGACTCTGGCAACTTCTCCGCTTGAGCGTCAGCGGACTGCGCGAACCCGAGATCACCGCACAGCACCAACGCAAGCAGAGTGAGTGCGAACGCTATCGCGGTGCGACCGCCGCGAGAGGACATTGAAGTTCGTTGCTTTGGCAAAGTCATTTCGGAACCCTTCGGCGAGTTGAATTCGCGGCACGACCGAGAGTATGACGGAATCAGTCCGCTTTGCGGAGCGTTAGCAACGAGAGTTCGGGGCGGCAGTTGATTCGGAGGAGGTGAACGCCACTGATGCCCCGTGTCACGTGCATGGTGGTCGGAGACTTGTAGAAATCGCCGGAGGCGTAACGACTGCCGTGAAAGCTGGGGCTGAGCAGCGGACCGGCGAGGGGCAACCGACCTTGGCCGCCATGGGTGTGACCGGCGAGCATCAGGTGGACCTTGTGTTTCCGTGCCCAAGGAAGCTGGTCGGGGCTATGGCTAAGCAGCAACCGAAACTGATCACCGATGGGTTCCAGTTCGGGACGTCCAAACCAAGGGTATTCGTTGCCGATGACCTCGCACTCAACGCCCCGTAGCGACCGACGCAAGGATTCGCTACCGAGATCAATCCACCCGGCCTGATCCATGGCGCGTCGCGTTTCCCATGAATCGACGATCCGCGTGTCGTGATTGCCAAGAATGAAAAAGCAACCGTCGGGGGCGTCGGCGGGCGAGAAGATATCAACTAACCATTCAATACACGGCTGTTTGTCAATGATGTCGCCGGTCAACGCGATCAAATCAGGACGCGCGGCGGTCGCGCGGCGCATCGCATACTTTGTGTAGTCCGCATGGATTTCGCCGGTCAAATGAATGTCACTGACGTGCGCGATTCGATAGCCATCGAGACCGTTGGGAAGCCCAACGACGGGAAGCTCGATCTCTTCGATGGAGAGTTCGAGCAATTGGTTGAACGGGAGTCGCGATTCGAAACGAGCCTTCGTGGTCAATGGTAATGGGTGGTCGACCACTTTGGCCACGTCGACCACGCTGATCTTGCGCGGCGCATCGATCCATTCCAAACGAAAGATCGGTCGCCAAATCAGCCACGGGATGCCAAGGAAGATCCAACTCGACAGGCACAACAGACCATAGGCTCGGGTCCAAGACGTCAGAGCATCCCAGGGGCCACTTCGAAACAGAAGCGCGCGAATTGCTTCGTGTTCGAACGACAGGATCGCGAGGGGGATCGCGATGGTCGTGAGCAAAAAAAACTTGACGATCGATTTAACGATCTTGCGGTGCCAACCGAATCCGTTGATGCGATTGTAGGCGGCGATGTGCATTCCTCCGTGCCCGATGAGCATCATCACCGCCAGCAACCAAACAAGCAATCCATTCATTCGGGTGCGGCCGCAAGGGATTTCGGGGTCACGTAGTGCTCCAACTGCACCTGTGTTTGTTGGTTTAGCTCGCGAAGCGGATTCGCGCCGGATTCTGATGCGATGGTGAAGACAGCGATTGCCGCCGTCGGCATCGGAAGCATCGCACCGGCGAGACTCGACGCCAACATGGAGACTCCCGGGTTGTGAGCCAGCAACATGACGGACCTCGCTTCGGCGTGCTGTTCACGGGCGGTCCACAACAACGTTTCGGCCGAAGCCAGATATAGACTCTCGACGTACACGACCTCAGGCTGTTCATCCCAGACGTTCGACATGCTCGCAACGGTCTCGCGTGTTCGCGCGGAAGTGGAGCTGAGAATTCGGTCGGGAATCAGGTCATGCTTTGCAAGCCACATGGCCATGGTCGGTGTGTCACGCCGACCGCGATCGGCGAGCACCCGATCGTGATCCGCTAACGTTACGTCGGCGTGGTCACTTTTCGCGTGCCGCATCAGAATTAGACGGTGCTTCATCTCGTTGGTTGATGAGGGGATTCGCCGGACCGGTGACGGGAGTATCATTCGGGTGAGTCGATTTTCAAGCGGAACACAACCGAGTCGCGTGGACAAGGTGGATCATGAACTTCAAATGGCGTGTGTTGTTGGCAACCCTCAGCTTTCTTGTCATTGCTACGTGCGGTGGCAAAACGTCATCGGCCGACGATTGGTCGGGTTGGATGGGAGATTCACGGGATGGAGTTTATCGAGAAAGCAGTGTCATCGACGAGATCCCCGACGGCGGTCTGTCCGTGAAATGGAGGCTCCCGATCGCCGCTGGCTATGCCGGGCCCGCGGTGGCTGGCGGCAAGGTGTTCGTGTTTGACTACGAAAAGACTTCGGGCGCAATCGTGAATGATCCGGGCACCCGTGCCGAACTGCAGGGTTCCGAACGACTGTTGGTCTTGGACGCGGCGTCGGGCGAGGAGTTGTGGCGACATCGTTACGAACGACCGTACAAAATCAGCTATCCGTCGGGACCACGTTGTACTCCGACTGTTGATGGGGAATTGGTCTTCATTTTGGGCGCTGAAGGAGACTTTCGGTGTTTGCGGATCGCCGACGGTGAATTGATCTGGAAACGCCAATTGGTGGAGGACTTTGGCGCGGAGGTACCGATCTGGGGTTTTTCCGCTCATCCGTTGGTTCACGGCGATCTGATTTACACGATGGTTGGGGGCGAGGGACAAGGAATCGTCGCCTTCGATAAGTTGACCGGTGAGGTGCGATGGAAAGCGCTCGATGTCAACGCCGGATATTGTGCTCCGACGTTGATCAAAGCAGGTGGCGTCGACCAGTTGATCGTGTTTCATCCGGAGGGCGTCGAAGGCTTGGATCCCCTAAGTGGTAAGACGTACTGGGATGTGCCGCTCAAGCCTTCTTATGAGATGTCGGTGGCCATCCCCGTCATCGAAGGCGATCGAATGTTTGTCAGTTCGATCCACACCGAAGCGGTGATGATTCAACTGAGCAGAGACACTCCCGGAGCAAAGGAACTGTGGCGGGGTGAACCCAAGAATGCGGTTCACTGCAGCAACGCGGCTGCGATGTTCGTGGACGGCATTGTGTACGGGACCGACTGTTTGCAAGGCTCGTTGATCGCAGTTGATGGGGCTAGTGGTGAAAGGCTTTGGGAGACGTTCGACGCAACGAAGCCGGATGAAAAGCGTTTTATTCGACACGGCACCGCATTCATCACGCGGTTGGGTGATTCCAATCGCTTTTTATTGTTCAGTGAGACCGGAGATTTGATCGCCGCGGAGTTGTCCGAGAAGGGGTTCGTCGAGCACGGAAGAATGCACATCGTCGACCCGACCAATGAGTCGTTTGGACGACCTGTCGTCTGGAGCCATCCCGCCTATGCGGAGCGAACCGCGTTTATTCGCAATGACAAAGAGCTCGTTGCGGTGGACTTGGCCAAATAAGCTCGACGACGGCGCAAAGAAAACGCCCCGGCACAGCGGGGCGTTTCTGTACGATTTCTTCTGAGTTAGCCTACCAAAGGTATTCGGCACCAACGGTGAAACCTTGCAGCAGCAAGCTGTCGTACTCGACGTTCGGTAGTACCAATGCGCTGGTCGCCGTTGGAAACTGAGTGTTGGGGTCTAAACCGCCGAACGAGACGTCATCGATCGCAAGGGCGTAGTAGGAACCCCGCACCGTCAGCGAATGCGAGATGCGATAGATCAGCTTGATCTCGGCATCTTGCACCAGCGTGCCGCGTTTCTCGCCGTTCTCGCCTGTCACGCTTCGTGACGTGACAACGCCGGCAGCGATCGGAATCGAATTGGCGGTCACGGTAGTGCGACGATCGGTGTCGTTCTGCATCCAAGCGGTTTTCGTGCCGAAGCCCACCGAGATGCCGGGGCGGACGTTCCACCAGAAGTCGAAACCGGCTTGAGGACCAAACAACTTGTTGTCGGCCTGCGTGTCACTGATAAAGAACGTCGGTTGATTGCCAGCAAGGGTGTTGATGTCCAACCCGCGAGTGCGATAGATCAAGTCATCATCATATCGGATCGACCGCAGACCGATCAGCCAAGACGATTGGAATCGGCAAGATGGAAACATGGAGCGGCGGCGATAGTTCAGCTCGGCGGAGTGAAACAACGACTTGCTTTGAACGCTTTGCAGCACCGAACTATCGGTGTCGTCGAACCCGCCCGCCGGAACCTGACCGAATTGGCTGATGAAAGAGAACAGATCGGCGCCAGTCGAGGAAACCGAAGCGGAGTCATCCCACTCGTTCCCGCCCATGTACGTCAACTCAAGGTTGCTTCCAGGACCGAAGATCATCGCACCCGAAACGCGAACGCCTGCTTCAAGCCCGCTGGAGATATCGCCCAGGCTCAAGACCGGTGTTCCCGTCGGCGCCGCACCTTGGGTCGTGATGACCGATGGGGCAACCCCACGAACTTGGCGATCAAGAACGAGCGCTTCGACACTGACGTCATACCAACGCTGATTGCAAATTTGAGCGCCTTCGTAGGGCATGAGCGAGCCGAACAGGCCAGCGACTGCGGAACCGGCAAAGTTGAGGTCGTTGCAACTGCCATTGCCACAGAAAACGTTTGCCGGACCACCCGCACGAAGCTTGCCGAGAAGGCCTCCGCCGCCGTTGGGCCCACAGTCCATTCCGGGCCCACAGTCCATTCCGGGGCCGCAACCCATTCCGGGGCCGCAACCCATTGATGGGTCACACATTCCGCCGGGTGCGTCGCAGCCGGGTGATGCGTATCCCGCCTGCATAAGCTGCGAGTGGATCGGCAACATGCCGGCTGGTGTGACGTATCCGCTTCCCGCCATGTCGTAGTCGGCGAGCGTTACTTGCGCGGATGCCTCAGGGCCACACAGAATCGCGAGCAGCCCCAAGGTGATTCCCGCCCAGCGGCTTCGACTCCGGTGAGTCTTCAAACGTAAATTGTTTTGTGTACGGTTGGCCATGTTTCGAATCATTTGATGCATCGCAAACGTCTCCGACGGTCACAGCCGCCTTGCGGTTTGAACCTTGCCTGGCCGAATCGGTGAACCCATCCGGATCGCGGGGACCTGGAATGGCTAGACCGGCCGTTCAAGCCGAACTCGAAGTGTCATAGTGGAGCGATCCCCGCTGTGGATCGGAGCAAGACCCTCCGCCAAACGGAGAGGATGCGCGACCGATAGCTCACGAAATATCGCTTCAGGCGGACTTATCGGCACAAATGGACCCGGTGGTTTGGTCAATTCCGGTAGAACGCCTCAGGAAAAACGTGCGGAACCGTTCTTTGGTGTGGACGAGGCAAGTTTTTCGTTCTTCGTTGCCGACGTCGATGTGCTGGGGTTTGCGAGTATGGGCCCCAGCATCAACAATAGAGTTCAGCTGGTGGGCACAGTGGACTTGGATGGTGTGATGGACATCTGAAATGAATTCTGGTCAGGCTCGTGAAGTCGAAGAGGACGACGACGGCACCGCGAAGGTGTCCGGCGAATTCTCTGATCAGACCGAGACCGTCGCCTCCCTGGTTCAACGGCTTGGCAAGCCACCGAACGACCTTGCCGAACATCTCACCGCGCAGTTCGAGACGCTTTGTCGGCAATTGGAGCAAAGCGATCCGCAGAGGGTGCCTAGGACGGACCTTCATGCATGGTGTTTAGATGGTGAGGGTGTGTTGCTCGCCGTCGATCCAGAGGAAACCTTCGAGAGCCTCGCGTCGCTGCCCGATCGGCCAACGGTTGGATCATTGGTCGAATCATTTGTCGCGGAATTGAATCGTCCGCGTGCATCGCAATCCGATAAACGGCTCGCGAGAATGAGCGGACTCGCCGAAGCGGGGCTGGAGGCCGCGGACGGTTTGGCGGAAAACGAACACTCCGACGCCGAGCAGGAACGCCGCGACAAGATCGCGGAGATGCTAAAGACATCATTGATCGACCGTTTCGGTGAACAAGCGGTCGAATCAACCGAAGAGGTCGAGCTCTCCACAAAAAAACGACCCCAAACCTATCAACAGGATCGCCGATTCAATTGGAATTTGGTGCTCGGCGTAGGCACAGCGGTGGCCATCATCGGCATGCTCTACACGGGGTACCGCTTGACCGTGATGCGTGAAACTCGCGTCGCCGGTGAATCCCAAGCCGCGGTACCGTCGCCGACCAAGACAAGTGCCGGCGGTCGTTCGAGCGACGACTGGCGCAACCCAGACGTGGGCGAGGTCGCGCCCCTCTCGCCCGCATCAACCAGCGTCTTCAACTCCGAGAAGGAACGGGAGAAGCCGATGGACGCGCTGGAGACGCTCGAATCGTTAAACAATCGAACCGAGCGACCCGGGAAAGCGGAGGGCTTGGAAAAGGCATTTGATGTCTCGGTCGACCCATCCAGCCTGTTGGCCATCGACTTGCCGAGTGGCGTCGTGCTGCCGGAAAGTAAGAGCCAAGAGAACCCGAAAACCAAACCCGGACCGGCGACAAACGCAAAGGAAACGCCCGTCGCGAAAACCGGGACACTCGAAGAAGTGCTCACGGAGTCCGGAAAGGAGCCCGAGGTACCTGAGTCACCACAGCGAATTCGAGCCGCCGATGTCCAGTTCGTGGCACTGCCGCGTGCCCTCGACCCGGCGAAGTCTGCCAAGGTCCCCGGAACGCCCTCCGATTTTCAGAGCATTCAGTTTCCGATCGACGTCCCGGTCCGTTTGGACCCTCCGGCGTCCGATGGAGAACCGGTTACGTTGGTCAGTCTGCGTGATGAGGAAGGGTTGGCGAAGATCAGTGAGAATGAGTCGGGGACTCGATTCGCTTGGACCGATCTCGCCAAAGCGAATTCAACGGCGGCCCAGGTTCATCATGGCAAGATTCAGTTGTCAGATGGCGGGACGATTTTTATGCGACCGGCGATCGAGACCGATCCGATGCGTTTGCGTTTAGCCGTTCGCGATGCCAATCCAAGCTGGGACATCGGTTGGCCGATCCTACCGAAGGTCTCGCGTTTGGACATCATGTCCAAACG
>JBCBLJ010001171.1:0-1773 GCA_038520195.1 Planctomycetota bacterium | reverse complement strand
GCAAGCTCCGTCGGGTTGATAAATCGGAGCGGCAACTCGGTCGTGGCGGAAAACTTCGGCCCACCGGCTTCGATCGCGACCCTCATGTCTTGGTAGTCGACGGACGACTCAGCCGGTGACGTTAGCTCTGGCCCCTTTCCCCCAAGTCGCGACCAGAAGAACTCAGCGCGATCGGGAAACTCCCAATCGTAGCCGGCTTCGAGGCGAAAACGGATATTGTTCGAAGGCTTTGCCGCGTCCATTTCAAACAATGCAAACGGCAAACGTTCCGCCCCGACGCCGATGTCACGGCAACGCTGTGTCTTGAGGTATCGTTCGACCGCCTTCTCGAGTCGGTTGAGTGGCCGTTGCCGATGTTTGAACTTGGTGACGCCTTCCTGCAAAGTCTTTGGGATCCAAGCCCCACGGTGCTCTGTTGTTTCGGCGGCGGGGAGCTGCACGCGGTCCTCACCCAAGTCCAACACATCCATGGCGTCAAATGGCATCGGTTGACCCGAGGGCAGCAACGGTTCGTCCGACGACGCAAGTCGAACATCGGGACGTAGGATGGAGAATCCGCCGGAGGACTGGGTCGGAAGCGCAGGCTGGAAGAGAATCTTGGGGCGATCGATCGGCGGACCGAGTGCACCAAAGACCGTGGTTGCTTCAGCGGGTCCTGTTTCGAAGGCCGGCCCCATTCCCAAGGGCGGTCCCATTTCGAGGTCCGGTCCAATTCCAAGGGCACGTCCGGTCTCCGAATCGCGAGCGTAGTTCAGGCTGGCTGGGTCGTTCGCTTTCGGCGGAGACTCGGCGGGCAAAGCCAAAGGCTCTGGCAGGATAAACTCGCCGGAAGCCGCCTTCTCGGGGCTGGGCGCGATTTCAACGTCCATCACCGTTTGGCACGACGCTTCGGTCTGCCAAGCCAACAGGCAGACCAGCATCACCAATGACGAAGGCTTGAAGTGGCTTTCGCGGTTTCTCACTTGGGCGCCGGCAACGACTGGGGCGGAGCGCGAAACACGTCGTTTCACGCGAGATGGGATCAAGACGAACACATGGTTCTATCGGACTGTATCGGTTCTTCGTGCCGTGCCGGTCACGAAATCTGCGCAAGGCTCACTGGTTGTTACCGAGCCTGCGCTCCATTTCTGTTGGAATCACTTCGGTGACCCGGTGTCTTTGCTCGCAAATGACGATGAGGACTCTATGCGCCGGCCACCGTCGCGCCGTGTCGGAGAATCAGTCAACGCGAAAGGCACCACCCTCGCCATGCTTCATCCACCCGTTCATTGGTACCAAGGATTATTCGTCCGTCCGCAACACTTGCAGGCTGCCGATCGGCATTGGCAGGAGTTCAATCACACCTCCGAGAGTTGGGATCACCCGTACAACTACGGACTGCGATCATTCAGCTACAGTCGCGATGCGCTCGCGAGCGGCCGGCTACGTGTAGAGGAGTTGGATGCCCGGCTGCGCGACGGGACGTTGGTCTGCTTAGAATCTGGCCGTGAGTTGGAGATCGACCTGAAGTCGGCATTTGAGTCACGGGCGGACGGCGACACGGACAGTTCGTTGATGGTGTACGTTGGCGTTCCGAAACTGAATCTTGGAGGCGTCAATGTCGGCACAGGAAACTCCTTCGCGCGATTTGACCGTGTCGAGAACAATGTCGCCGATGAAAACGGCCAAGCCGCAGGTCAACCGATCGAGTTTCGCAAGCTGAACACGCGTCTGATGATCGGCGAAGACACCGCGGGGTACGAAGTGCTTCCGGTCGCGAGGATTCGAAGTGCG
>JBCBLJ010001066.1:0-2275 GCA_038520195.1 Planctomycetota bacterium | reverse complement strand
CCAAAGACACGTTTCCCTGCCGACCAAAGTCGATCGAGCCGTCGACCAAAAAGACCCCGTGACACGTTCAAAGCTTGCCCTCTAGGGTTCGCAACGTGCCAAACGTAACCGAGGATCGGCAACTCTGAAGTAGAGTGCGGCGCTGACACCTCGAAGAAAATGAAGCATCTTCTGCCGCACGGCTTCCGCAACGGAATCGAAAACTCATCGCTCTACAAAGACTGCCTTTGAACATAGGTTGTTGCCAAATGAACGCTACACGCGGTAACCGAACACCTCGAAGTCTTTCCGATAGATCTCGATTACATGTCTTGGGTAACTCGCTACTGTTTGCTTGTCACTACTCTGATTCGCATGCACCGCGGAAATCGGTCGATTCATATGGCGAGACAACTGATCGATTGATTCCTCGAAAGACTCCGTGCGGCCGACAAGATCGACTTGTAGCTCATCAAACTGATCGAGCACATACGTCCATTGTGGTCGAAACTGCGGATACTGAAATGCAAGATCCGCGTCGAAGCGATCGAGGAATGCGCTGTAACTCGGGCCAATTCTCTTTAGTTGAGCCGCCAGCTTGACACCGAAATCAGATCCGTTGGAGCCAGCACAGACATAGGCATAAGCTGACTCGAGCCGCCGCAGAGGATGCCGAACAAAGGAGAAACGGAAGCAGGATCGGTACAACTCGGGGTCCGACGAATAGTACTGATTCCAGTCCGCATGCACTCTTGGGCGAGTCGGCACCCCAAGCGATTCTAGGACGCTGGTCCCACCACATTTTGGAATGTGAATGAAGACTGTGCGTAACTCGAGATTCCAACTGCGATACGGGTAGGAAACGCGTTGCCGTTGAACTGATTTCCGAAACTGCCCGAGGGCATGACGAAGCTTAGGCATGGCTCACATATATCGTCGCGAACTTAGACAGAATGAATGGACCAATCGATGTCCGTAAATGCGTATCCGCACTTCGGGTCAGGCACCATCCCGGAATCGTGGACATCTCGCGGTGTGATCTCAAGTCGACCCGCCTCATCGATGTACTCTGCGACGTTTCGCGCTTGCCCAATCCACGTTCGTATCGTGTACACGCCGTGCATCAACGGGCAATTCGTGAAAGTGCAACGCATCACTGTTTTCCCACTCAGGCTCACCGACTCTCGCAGATTCTCGCGAGTGTGACCCCGTAGTATCTGTTGACAGCGGTGATCGCCCAAGATGATAGAGACGCTTGCATTCTTGATCTCCCCGAGAACCACGATCTCAATCGAAAAGGTGCTACCCATCGGGACCGACCGGACCTCGCGGCCATGATCATCAAAGATCGTGATCGCTTCGACTCTCACGCTGCCACTTCCCGCACGACGGGCGTCCGCGAGGCTGTGCGGAGATTCGTCGTCGAACGACTTGTTGTACTGTGCAATGACCGACGCACAATCTCCGTGTGAAACAAGTTTTCCGGAACGCAACTCCATCGCCGTCGTGCAAAGCGTACCGACCGCACCCATGTTGTGACTCACAAACAGAATGGTCCGCCCACTGCCGGCAACTCCTTCCATCTTTCCCAAGCACTTCTTCTGGAATTCGGCGTCTCCGACCGCCAAGACTTCATCAACAATCAGAATCTCCGGTTCGAGGTGAGCGGCAACCGCAAAACCGAGACGCACCTGCATCCCACTTGAATAGCGTTTCACTGGAGTATCAACAAACTGCTCGACGCCCGCGAAATCAATGATTTCGTCCAACTTTCGACGGATCTCCGCTCGAGACATCCCCAAGACACTACCGCTCAAGAAGATGTTCTCCCGACCAGTCAGCTCGGGATGAAATCCAGTGCCGACCTCGAGCAGCGAACCGACGCGTCCCCGAATACCGAACCTTCCGGTGGTGGGTGTTGTGATCCGCGACAGCACTTTCAACAGCGTGCTCTTTCCGGCGCCATTGCGGCCAATGATGCCCACGACATCGCCCTGGCGAATCTCAAAATCGATGTCCTGGAGTGCCCAGAACTGCCTCTTTTCTGAGCGGGCATTACTCCTTCTTGTCGATGCACTCGACCACGCCGTTGCAACTCGAGAGGCGCGACGAGCGTAACTCGTAATCAATTCGGAAAACCGATGATACGACTGCCTCGAACTGAGCGCGTACTGCTTGCCGATCGACTCAGCATGTATCGCAATTTGATCGCTCACCATGCTGCCCTAGATCCGGTCCGCGAAAAAACGTTCCATTCGGCGAAAATAAGTCATCCCACCGACCAACAGTACGAGTG
>JBCBLJ010000923.1:0-3102 GCA_038520195.1 Planctomycetota bacterium | reverse complement strand
TTTCTACGACGCGAGTTACGGCCAGAAATCCGAGGCAAACGTTCTTGGTTTGTTTGCCGTGGGTGAACAAGCCGAGGTCTACCAGAAAATGCGCGGAATCGAACGGCGCGACCATCTACTCGCTGAACTCGATCGGATGTTCGATGGAGCGGCGACTCGCTCTTACCTTCGTCACATTGAAAAGGACTGGTCAGCGGAACGTTTTATTCGGCAAGCCTACTTTGCGGACAGCGGGGACTCGCGACTCCCGCCTAGAATGCAACGCACAGTCGATGGCCGATTATTCTTCGCGGGGGATACCTACACCGGTGGCGACGACTGGGGCTCGGTGCACTCGGCTGTAGCTTCTGCCCGCGAGGCCATTGATAGGCTTACCGGAAGGGATTGATCAGAAAATGGTTGGGATCTTCCTGCATCGATATTTCGGCTCGGTCGCGTCTCCTCAACATTTGGTCTCATGGATTTTATTTCTCTCATTCAACGATTGTTCATGCTGCGACACCAACACACTCTCCTGTTCGCGATCACTGTGCTTTCATCGACAACTTTGTGGTCCGATGATTTGGAACTAAACGATCCGCTTCGGCGCGCCATCTCACCGGTCATACACGACGTTGAAGCGGCGGTGCTGAGAAAGCCTCACCGTCCCTTCGACACCTTCCTAGCGGACGACGCGGTGTTCGAAGAGAGCGACTCGCCGCTGCGAGCCCATCTTGAGCGTAAGACCACAAAGAACAAGGAATTCCCCGCGACTTCCTCACTCCATTGGCTCCGGCTCTCTGATTCGACGCTTGCGCCGTTGTTTCAGCGGGGTTATCCTCAAATGGATCCCAAGCAAACGATTATGGTGTACCGCGAGATCGAGCGCAAGAAGAAACAACTGAAAGCTTACGGCTACCTTTTATGCCTCAAGGACGGAAAATGGAAAGTCGTGCTTCACTTCGATGGTTCCGGGCCGATAGACGGTTTGGCGAAGAATTCCAGGCCCTTCACGCCCGTCGACTGATCGATGTCTCAACGAAGGTGCCGCGCTGACTCAATCTCGATTGCATAGGCCGGCCAACGGCTGAGGTGTCTTGCCGCTTGGATAAATCAAGAACGCATGCGATTTCTAAAGGCGACTACTCGTCGATGCCCATCCGCATTTCAAGCAGATGTGCGGTAAAACCCGCCTTCTCATAGGCCCTCACTGCCGGCGCGTTGTCGGGATAAACCGTCAATCGAGTTTCCGTTAGCCCATTGCGACGGGCCCAGGCGAAGAGGTGGTCGAGTATCAATCGGTTGACGCCCTCCCCTCGAGCATCGGGCTCCACGTACATGAATCCGAGGTGTGCGTGGAATGGCGGCTCGGTGTAGTGACGCGACGCTCGCTTTCGTGCAAATCCGCAGCCGATTGGTTTCTCCCGAGACTCAGCGACGGCTACTTCAGCATCGGGCGAAGCGATCAACGATTCAAGATCGTGGTAGGTGATCGGATCGGGTCGGAGTGTCGGATCGAACGGACGCTCGGCCGCGACAATCCCTTGTTCAAACCGTCGCAGCATGGGAACGTCATCCAGCGTCGCGGAACGCACATGAACGGTCATTGATCGCCTCCTGGATTGTAAGTGAGAGCTCATCGAGTTCGCCCGCGATCGAACGGGCTTCGCCTACTGGATTGCGATGCATCGTTCTCCATTCAGCCGCGGGATCGGCGGAGCGGCGCGGTCAGCGAGTTTGCTTCCCGCTCGGCCATACGGACGCATGCGGCGGGCGGACGTCCAGGGGATCGCGGATTTTCTCGGTTTTCCTTCGACGATCGCCGCATCATTGACCGACTTCACACTAGACGGTTAGAATCCCGCTCTCGTGAAAGACAATACGGCACGAGCAGCCACGGGAACAACCCAGCTGGTTGTCCCGCCGCTCTCGAGGCACGATCCGAGGGGATGTCCCATCTGTTTGCGTCAATCCTCGCACAATCGGGGCGAGTCTTATGCGCCTCGATGATCCCCTCGCTATGCGCGTTCTGTGCGCCGTGCGAGGCGAAAAGGAGCCGGAGGGCGCGTCGGAAGAGATCTGGGTGAAGCTTGTTCTTCAAGAGGTCGCGCGGCGACGGTCGGCTTGCGACCGTGAGCCACCAGCGTAAATCGGCCGAACGCATGCCGCTCTCGCGGTCGTCTATGCTGCGAGTTGAACGGGCGCCCCTCTTTGATAAGATCCGGAACAGAATTGGGAGGTGCGTCGTGGAAGGCGCTCTCGACCCTTCTGGCTAACCGCGTTGCTGCGGTACAGGATTCGTTCAAGTTGCCAAGCGAGCACTAGATCTAGGGCAGTATGACATCCGAGGCCCCGCGTTCCCAAGCGGAACTCCTTGCGCACGTTGAAGTACTAATCGAGCATGGCATGACTCGAGAAGCCTTTGACGCATGTAAGGAAACCGCGCGCTTAGTTGGCTTTCGCGGCGCACAAAAGGCAGCATCTTTAGGCATAGGCGACTTGAGCAAATGCGAGCTTGATGAGCTAAGTGGCCTCCTGGACGAGGCGAGTCTTAAGCGGCTAAACCTTCGAGCACTTGGGCTAGCCGAGAGAATTGCTTCTTGGAACAAGTTCCCAACAGAGAGCAGTCGCACCACCCTTGAAGAAGACAGGAGGAAGGCAGCCGAACTCGAGGCTGAAAAAAGGAGGCAGGCCATCGACCCCGATTCACCAGCGGGGAGGCTCGCAAGGGCACGCGAGCAGCTAAAGGAGTTGACCGTTGCCGGTGCTTCCGAGATCAAGGTCGAGCGCGCGAAGGAGGCTGTTCTTGATGCGCGACGCGAAGTGCGCAAAGGTAACCGATTGCGCGAAGGCGACGTCTTGGGTGATCGCTATGAAGTTGTCGAGTGTGTGGGTGTCGGAGGGTTCGCAACCGTTTGGAAGTGCTACGACGAAGAGCTAAAGCAGCTTGTCGCAGTGAAGGTGCTTCATCCGAGCCATCACGATGATGGGCGGAAGAAGGAACGCTTCTTTCGTGGCGCACGCATCATGAAGGAAATCGCTCACCAGAACATCGTGATGGCTCGGATGAAGCACCTTCACTGCGACAAGCTGCTTTAGCTCTTCGTCGTAGCACTTCCAAAC